>CASFKT010000281.1 GCA_949295195.1 uncultured bacterium
TTCACCGGCGACGGCACCAACCCGGATGTGTTCACCGCCGCCTCCGCCGCCATCGGGGCCGCGGGCGGCAAGGGCATCCCCACCGTGAAGCCCTGGGACCGGGACACCCTGTACGCCAAGCTGGACGCGGCCAAGGCCTCCGGCGCCAAGGTGTTCGCCATGGACATCGACGCCGCCGGGCTGCCCTTCCTGAAGGGGCTCACGCCTCCCGCCGGGTCCAAGACGGTGGCCGAGCTGCGGGAGATCATCGAGTACATCAAGGTGCCCTTCATCCTCAAGGGCATTATGACCGTGAAGGGCGCGCAGAAGGCCCTGGAGGCCGGGGCCGCCGGCATCGTGGTGTCCAACCACGGCGGCCGGGTCCAGGACGGCGTGCCCGCCACCGCCCAGGTCCTCCCCGCCATCGCCGACGCGGTGAAAGGGCAGATGACCATTCTGGTGGACGGCGGCATCCGCACCGGCGTGGATGTGCTGAAGGCGCTGGCCCTGGGGGCCGACGGCGTGCTGCTGGCCCGGCCCTACGTCACCGCCGTCTACGGCGGCGGGGCCGAAGGGGTCCAGGTGCTCACCCAGAAGCTCAAGGGCGAGCTGGAGGACACCATGGCCATGTGTGGGGTCCACAGCCTGTCCGAGATCACCCGGGACCTGATTTTCTGAATCCATCTGCTTAAGGGAGGCGGCAAAGGCCGTCTCCCTCTTTTTCTACACACTTGCCATATTTTTTGCCCCGTGGTACCATACTGTTAACACCCACTCTTTCAATAGGAGGTTTTCCCATGTCTCAAGCCAAAGCCATCCCGGAGCGCAGCCAGATCGCCCCGGAGTTCACCTGGAACACCGCCGACCTCTACCCCACCGACCAGGCCTGGCAGGAGGACTTCTCCCGCCTCCAGGCCATGGTGCCCCAGCTGGCCGCCTACGCCGGCCGCCTGGGGGAGAACGCGGACACCTTGTATGCGTACGTCACCCTGGAGCAGGAGGCCGGGGAGCTGCTGGTGAAGCTGATGGACTACGCCCAGCGGAGAAGCGACGAGGATACCCGGGTCCCCCAGTACCAGGCCATGGTGGGCAAGATCACCAGCCAGTATGTGGCCCTCTCCCAGGCGGTCTCCTTTGAGATCCCCGAGGTTTTACGCATTCCCACCGAGACCCTGGAGCGGTTCTATGGGGAAAAGCCGGAACTGGAGCTGTACCGCCGGTACTTTACCATCATCCAGGACCGCCGGGAGCACACCCTGTCCGACTCTGAGGAGAAGCTGCTGGCGGGCGTAGGGGAGCTGGCCCAGGCCCCGGACGACATCTTCTCCAAGCTGGCCGACGCGGATTTGACCTTCCCCGACGCGGTGGACGGGAAGGGGGAGAAGCACCCCCTGTCCAACGGCTCCTACACCGTCCTCATGTCCAGCGAGGACCGGGCGCTCCGTAAATCCGCCTTTGAGAACCTGTACTCGGTCTACGGGGGCGTGAAGAATACCATGGCCGCCACCCTCTCCGCTCAGGTGAAGCAGCTCCAGTTCTTCGCCGCTGCCCGGAAGTATCCCAGCGCCCTGGCCGCCTCTCTGGACGGCACCCGGGTGCCGGAGGCGGTCTACCACAACCTGATCTCCACCGTCCGGGCCAACCTGGACAAGATGCACCGGTACGTCCGCCTGCGGAAAAAGCTGCTGGGGGTGGACGAGCTGTACATGTATGACGTGTACGCCCCCATGGTGTCCGGCATCGACGCCAAGATCCCCTATGAGGAGGCCAAGGAGACCGTCTATCAGGCGGTGGCCCCTCTGGGCAAGGAGTATCAGGCCATCATCCGGGAGGCGCTGGACAATCGGTGGATCGACGTGTACGAGAACGTGGGCAAGCGCTCCGGGGGCTATATGTCCGGCTCCATGGTCCACCCCTATATTCTCTTAAACTACCAGGACGACCTGGACGGCATGTTCACCCTGGCCCACGAGCTGGGCCACGCGGTCCACTCCTATCTGTCCAACAAGACGCAGCCCACGGTGTACCGGGACTATGTGATCTTCGTGGCCGAGGTGGCCTCCACCTGCAACGAGGCCCTGCTCATGGAGCACCTGCTCCAGAACACCACAGACAAGCGCCGCCGTGCCTGGCTCATCAACCACTTCCTGGAGCAGTTCAAGGGCACCCTGTACCGGCAGACCATGTTCGCCGAGTTTGAGCTGCGCATGGGCGAGCTGTCCGCCCAGGGGGAGACCCTCACCGCCGACCTGCTCAGCCGGGAGTACAGGGCCCTCAACGAGGCCTACTTCGGCCCCGATATGGTCTCCGACGACCAGATCGCCCTGGAGTGGTCCCGCATCCCCCATTTCTACTACAACTACTACGT
>CASFKT010000282.1 GCA_949295195.1 uncultured bacterium
CCTCATCCCCTCCTTCGCCGGCCCCGGCTGCTACGGCCTCCACGTCCACGAGAAGGCCCTGGAGTACGGGGTGAAGCTCACCGGCGCCACCGTCCACTTTGTCAGCGAGGAGTGCGACGGGGGCCCCATCGTCTCCCAAAAGGCGGTGGAAGTTCTGCCCGACGACACCCCGGAGGTATTGCAGCGCCGGGTCATGGAGCAGTGCGAGTGGCAGCTCCTGCCCCAGGCGGTGTCCCTGTTCTGCCAGGACCGACTGAAGGTGGAGGGGCGGACGGTGCGGATTTTGAATGCAGAATGCAGAATGCAGAATGCAGAATGATCTTTCGTTCTGCGGGATCTTTTTTACAAGTTTTAATCCTTCTGTACGTTCCTGCCCCGCAGGGGGCGGGAGCACCAAGAAAAAATTTCAACTTGGAAATACAAACTGGATTCAGGAATTTTACAAATGAAGCACGCGGTGTAACTGACGGAAGTGGAATCGACCACGGGAAGCATCGCCTCTGAATTGCCGACCGTCTGGGCGCACCCGTTTGAACAAACGCGGTGCGCCCTTTTTGCTGGTGTAACTGCGGGAAAGGAGGCGCTTATGTCCATTCAGACCATCTTGGCGGCGGGTTTTTGCCTGCTGGGCGGCGTTCTGCTGCTGATCGCCGCTCATCTGCTCTACAGCGACTTATGTGTTATTTTCGGACTACTGCTGACCCCGATGGGGGCTATCCCCCTGGTGATTCAGTTGACTAAGAGCTATCTGTCCTGGTATCACGCATCACCTACAGACGACCCCAAAAAGGAGGACTAACCATATGAAAACACTGGATTTGAACGAAATTTTGAAGAGCCGGCCCTACCCCGGCCGGGGCATTTTGATCGGTCAGGCCCACAACGGCACCTGGGCCCAGTCTGTCATCGCCTACTTCATCATGGGCCGCAGCGAGAACAGCCGCAACCGCGTCTTTGAACAGACGGAGGACGGCATCCGCACCAAGGCCTTTGACGAGAGCAAGATGACCGACCCCTCCCTCATCATTTACCACCCGGTGCGCATGGTGGGCACCACCACCATCGTCACCAACGGGGACCAGACCGACACCATCCGGGACGCCCTTCTGGAGGGCCGCAGCTATGTGGACGCCCTGCGCACCCGCACCTATGAGCCGGACGAACCCAACTACACCCCCCGCATCTCCGGCGTGGTGAACCGGGACGGCAGCTACTGCCTGTCCATCCTCAAATCCATGGACGGCGACCCCGGCGTGTGCCAGCGCCACTTCTATGAGTACAGTTCCCTGAGCTATCAGACGGGCCACTTCATCAGCACCTATGAGGGCTTCGGGGACCCCATCCCCTCCTTCTCCGGGGAACCGGTGCGGGTTGCCATCACCGCCCCCACCGCAAAGGAGCTGGCCGACCAGCTGTGGGACAGTCTGAACGAGGACAACAAGGTATCCCTGTATGTACGCTATGTGGACCTGCGCAACGGTTTTGCCGAGACGGTCATCCGCAACAAGCTGGGGGAGGACTTCTACAGCGCACCCAAGGTCCCCGTCTGGCGGCAGGATTGAGGAGGCCCGCCATGGCCCTGACTGACTCCATTCTCGCCCTCCAGCATGAGCGCACCCAGGTCCCCTTTCAGCCCCCCACGGTGTGCACGGCGGAGGCCTTCCCCATCCTCCTGGCGGGGGTGCCCGCCCTGCGGAAGGTCCCCGGCCTGGCCACGCTGGAGGACGCCGGGGAGGCCTACTTCACCTCCATCCCTTACTGCCTGAGCGGGGAGAACCGGCAGAAGACCCGGGAGCACCTGGAACAGGTCTACGGCATCACCGGCCGGGACAGCATGGTCGCCTTCTGCCAAAATGAGCTGTGGGTCCACCCGGAGTACCTGGACTTTGAGTCCTTCTGGGAGGGCCGGCCCGCCTTCTCCCTGGACGAGCTGAACCCCGGCGCCCGGGAAACCTTCCAGCGCCTCTCCGACTTTGCCCGGCAGTTCCAGCCCTTTGTGGGCCGCCGGGGCTTCCTGGCCTGGGACATCAGCGAGACCCTGGGACACCTGCGCATGGCCTGTGCCTGTGACCTGATCTCCCCCCAGGAATATGGAGAACTCTCCCAGCACTGGGTGGAGCAGGCCGCCGCCTTCCACAGCTGGGATGAGTACGCCGTGGGCCTGGTGTGCGGGGCCGCCTACTGGGCCTTCCGCATGGGCGGAGACCAGGGGGAGGAGGACGCCGCCGCCTATCTGGACCTGAACCTGCGGCTGGTGCGCCAGCTGCTGGGCAGCAAGCAGGCCTGGGCGGGCCGCATGTGGCGCCGCCCCCAGGGGAAGGCCTACAAGCTCTCCCCGCCCGAG
>CASFKT010000283.1 GCA_949295195.1 uncultured bacterium
CATCTCCAGGTTCTTCTTGGTGGAGTCGGTGATCACCTCGCCCAGCAGCTCGGCGAACTTGGCGGCGTGCTCGGCCTCCTCATAGGCGGCCTTCTCCCAATACAGGCCGATCTCGGGGTAGCCCTCGCGGTGGGCCACACGGGCCATGGCCAGGTACATGCCCACCTCGGAGCACTCGCCCTGGAAGTTCTCACGCAGGCCCTGGAGGATCTCCTCGGGAGCGCCCTGGGCCACGCCTACCACGTGCTCAGCGGCCCAGCTCTTCTCGCCGGCCTGCTCCACGAACTTCTCCTTGGGGGCCTTGCAGATGGGGCAGAAATCGGGCGCGGTCTCGCCCTCGTGTACGTAACCACAGACGGAACAAACAAACTTCTTCATGCTAATACGTCCTCCTCATGTTTTTCTGCTTGCATGCAAGCTTGGCATTTGCCGTAAAAGGTGAGTTCGTGGCGGTCCACCTCGAACCCATATTGCTCCCTGACCGCGCGGTTCAAATTGGCATCCATCGAAATCCCGTGGAGATCGATGACCGCGCCGCAGGTGTTGCAAACAAAGTGACTGTGCGGGGTGGTAACGGCGTCAAACCGCTCCTGTCCATGGACGACGCCTACGCTTTGAATGGTCCCCTGACGCTGAAAGAAAAGCAGGTTCCGGTACACGGTTCCCAGACTCAGGTCCGGGTGGGCCGGCTTCAAGGCTTGGTAAATCCATTCAGCGGAGGGGTGCGCGTCCGAACTGCGGATGACGTCCAAAATGGCTTCCCGCTTCTTGCTGTATCGAGTTGCGCGCTCCACGTTCCGCCCTCCTAACAATAGTAATTCTTGTTTGCAAGAAGATACTATCACACTCTGTCTCGTTTGTAAAGAGGTAATTTCAAAAAATTTTGCCGAATAGATCAACACGCGGACCTCCCCGGTCAACGGAGCGGTCCGCGTGTTCAGAGCAGCAGTTTTTTCAGAATGGGGATGCGGGACGCCGCCTGGGAGAAGGCCAGGGAGATCCCAAAGGTCAGGCCCAGCCGGACGGCCAGATACTCCAGAACAGTCAGGCCGTCCCCCACCTGTCTGGTCACCAGGTCCAGCACCAGGGGATGGACCCAGTAGATCCCGAAAGCCCGCCGGGACAGCCAGGAGAGGGGCCGGGCGAGGGGCCGCAGGACCTCCCCTCGTTTCTCCCAAAGGGTGCGGACCCACACAAACAGGGCGCAGGCCGTCAGATAGTGGAAGATGGTATCCCCTCCGCTGAGTGGAAGGGGAATCTCCTGGGGGGAGGCGGAGAGCAGATTGACCGCCGTACACACCAGATAGCCCGCCGCGCCCCCCAGATAGAGGAAAATTCGCCGCTGTCCGTTCAGGGACCACCGCCCCAGCCCGTACCCCAGCAGGAAATAGGCCGCCTGCCCCGGCATCAGCGTGTCCAGGGGGACCACGGAGCAGGAGACCATCTGACTCACCAGGGGCAGCACGGAGGCGGGCAGCAGGATGATCCCCGCCAGAGCCGCCAGCTGACGGGGCGTACAGCCGTCCACCATCCGCTTGAGAAAGGGGCACAGGAGGTAGAGGCCCAGCAGGACATATATGTACCACATGTGATAGCTGGTCCCCCGGTTGAAGGCCTTCTGGAGCAGCGCCGGAAGCCCCGTGTCCGTTTGGAACTGCCAGGCGTTGGTCCAGTGGTAAATCACATTCCAAACCGCCAGCGGCACCAGGAGCCTAGGCAGCTTTTTTCGATAAAAGGCCGCCGGCTCCGCCGCCCCTGTCCCGTTCAGCAGCAGGTATCCGCTGATCATAAAAAACAGGGGCACCCCCAGGCGGACCATCCCGTCCAGCAGCATGCAGAGATACCAGGAGGGGCGTCCGTAGCAGGCTGTATTCACAATCACCGTTCCGTCGTTGTGCAGCAGCACCACCAGGAAGATGGCCAGGCATCTCAGGGCGTCTAAATACGGGATACGCTCTCTCATGCTCTCTCCTTTCCCCGTGTGCAGAACTCCGCTTGGTTATCTCAAAAGACCTTGAAGGGCGGGAAACCGCAACTTGATTCTCTCCTCTCCTCCCTTAAAAACGTCCCAAGCCTTGTATTTGCTGCCTTTTCCAGGGCCCAGCCCCCAAATTGATTGACAAGCCCTCTCCGGTCCGCTACAATGGGAAGGACAAAGCGCCCAAGGGTGCCCGGGGCCTCCCCCTGCGGAGGGGCCGGCCGGGAGAATAGGGAAGCGGGTGAGAAGCCCGCGCGGGACCGCCGCCGTAAGGGGGAGTCCGGCGTTCAGCATGCCACTGCGGGTACACGCGGGAAGGCGGACGCGGGACGGGGAACCCAAGCCGGAAGACCTGCCCTGGGGAGGGGACAGGACCCGTCTCCCGGACGGACCAAACGGGAGTACGAGACCCACACGCCGCCCGGTGAAATGGGCCCGGCTTTGTTGTCCTGCACCGCTCCAGTAAGCTACTGGGGCGGCGTTTTTTGCTCCGGCGCAGGCCGGAGGAGGCGGGCGGCAGAAGGAGGAATTTATGATAAAAACCAAACAGGAGCAGGGTCTGCTGACCCTGGCCCTTGTGCTGGCCCTGGCCTTTGGTGTACCCCAGAGCGCCGGCGCCATGCACATCGCAGAGGGCTATTTACCCGCAGGGACCTGTATCGCCTGGGGCGCGGTCTGCCTCCCCTTTGTGGCTTGGGGTCTCATCAAGATCCGCCGCCTGGCCCAGGGGCAGAAGAGCGTCCTGGTGATTCTGGCCATGGCGGGGGCCTTCGCCTTCGTCCTCAGCGCCCTGAAGATTCCCAGCGTCAGCGCCTCCTCCAGCCACCCCACCGGCACCGGTCTGGGGGCC
>CASFKT010000284.1 GCA_949295195.1 uncultured bacterium
AGTTGGGGAGATAGCGGTGCCCTGTACCTGCAACCCGCTACAGCAGGGATGAATCCCGGCCCCCGGACGTGTGATGTGTCGTCTGACCTGGATAAGCAGTGATGATAGGCCGGTCCCGCGCAACGCGGCTCCGTGAACCGTGTCAGGCGGGGAACCGAGCAGCACTAAGCGGCCCGCCGCGTGTGCCGCGGGGGTACTGTCCTTGAGCCGGCTGTCCCGGTAACGGACATACCGCGCGCTTCAAAGGCCGGTGTGCGGCCTTGCTCTCCACCGAAGGTTTTTCTTTATGTAAGTTTAGGCGCAGGGGGTTCCGCCCTGCGGGGCGGGTTTCTTTCTGGACGCCCAGAAAGAAACCAAAGAGGCGCCAGGGCGCGGCTCAGGATGAGCGCTGGCGCGCTCATATTCGCCGCCCCTGGACCCCATTTTACGGGGGTTACCCCTTGAAGTGGCCACAATCCTTCCGGCGCGCAAAATCTGAGTGACACTCTAAATTCCCGCCGGGCCACTGGGCCCTGGCCGTGTGGAAAATTGAGCCAGGCGCGGTTCCACTCATGCGCCTGGGTCTCCCGAACCAACGCTCCCGGTGCTGGATACACCGTAGGGGCGGCCACATGGGGCCGCCCGCGGGCCGGTCTGGGACCGGCCCCTACCGATATTTCGGAACGCTCCCCCTTCTTCGTAGGGGCGGGTGTCCTCACCCGCCCGCCGACGCCCTGAGCCGAACTTGAGCCCCGCCAGCCACAAAGGCGCGCTTTCCACCGATAGAAGCAATCCTCAAAGGCTGCCGACAACTCAGCGGCAGCGGTAATAGAAGAGAAACCATTCAGCTGAGCCACCCGCGCCTTTGCGATAACCGCCAAGGCCGCCTAATTGGCGGCTCCCGTAAAATGGGGGTCCGGGGGTAAGGCGAATATGAGCGCGAAGCGCTCATCCTGAGCCGTCCCCCGGCGATCCTTTGGTTTCTTTCCCATCGCTGGGAAAGAAACTCGCCCCGCAGGGCGAAACCCTGTAAAATAGGACAGCGGCGAAATCCCCCTGCAAATCCCAAACATCGTTTGTTTTCTTTCGAGGTGACCCCCATGTACCAAGCCCTATACCGCAAATGGCGGCCCCGCACCTTTGACGACGTGGTGGGGCAGGACCACATCACCGAGACCCTCAAGCGCCAGGTGGCCTCCGGGCGGCTGTCCCACGCCTACCTCTTTACCGGCACCCGGGGCACCGGCAAGACCACCTGCGCCAAGATTCTGTCCCGGGCGGTGAACTGCCAGAACCCGGTGGACGGCAACCCCTGCAACCAGTGCCCCGCCTGTCTGGGCATTGAAAACGGCTCCATCCTGGACGTGCTGGAGCTGGACGCCGCCTCCAACAACGGCGTGGACCAGGTCCGCGCCCTCCGGGACGAGGCGGTTTACACCCCCGCCGCCGTGCGGAAACGGGTGTACATCGTGGACGAGGTGCACATGCTGTCCACCCCCGCCTTCAACGCCCTGCTGAAAATCCTGGAGGAACCCCCGGAGCACCTGATGTTCATTCTGGCCACCACCGAGCTCCACAAGGTCCCCGCCACCATCAAGTCCCGGTGCCAGCAGTTCTCCTTCAAGCGCATCCTCCCGGGGCAGATCGCCCAGCGGCTGGGCTATGTGGCCCAGCAGGAGGGCATCGACCTGACGGGGGAGGGGGCCGCCCTCCTGGCCCGGCTGGCCGACGGCGGCATGCGGGACGCCCTGTCCCTGCTGGACCAGTGCGCCGGGGCCGGACAGCGGGTGGACGAGCAGGAGATCCTGGATACCCTGGGGCTGGCGGGCAATCTGGAGACCGCCCGGCTCATGGGCCTCATCGCCGCCCATGACACCGCCGGAGCCCTGGAGACCCTGGGGCGGCTGTACGGGAACGGCAAGGACGTGTCCTCGGTGCTGGAGGAGTTGTCCTCCCTGGCCCGGGACCTGCTGCTGCGAAAGACCGCCCCCCAGGGCGGGGCCGCCCTCCTCACCGGCGGCTACGACGGGAATACCATGCGCAGCCTGGGGGAGCAGTTCACCGCCCCCCGCCTGCTTCAGATTTTAAAGCTGCTCCAGAGCACCCTGCCCGAGCTGGCCCGGAGCAGCAGCCGCCGCACCGACGCGGAGCTGTGCCTCATCCGTCTATGCGACGAGCGGCTGGACGACTCCGCCGCCGGGCTGGCCGCCCGGGTGGCCCGGCTGGAGGAGATGCTGGCCGGAGGGATTCCAGTCTCTGTGGTGACCCCAGCGCCTCCGGCGGCCCCGGTTTCCCAACCGGCCGCGCCGGTCCAGTCCCCACCGGCTCCCACCCCTGCGACCCCCGCCGCGCCTCCCAGGCCG
>CASFKT010000285.1 GCA_949295195.1 uncultured bacterium
GCGTGGGCGTGGGGGCTGCGCAGCACCTTGACCACCAGGCAGTCCCTGGGGGTCACGTCGTCCACATAGGCCGGCTTGCCCAGCAGAAGGGCCATGGCGTCCTTTTTGCGCACCGGCTGGCCCACGCTTTGGTATGTCTTCCCTTCCATGTCGTCCCTCCTCATCCCTGTCTCTTGTGGTCCAGGTAGGCCCGGATGCCCCGCAGCTGCCCCTCGTACCCGGAGCAGCGGCACAGGTTGCCCGCCAGATAGGCCCGGATCTCGTCGTCGGTGGGGTTGGGGTTCTCCCGCAGCAGGGCCACCGTATTCATCACAAAGCCCGGGTTGCAGAAGCCGCACTGCTCCGCCCCCTGGTCGGCAATGAAGGCGGCGAAGTCGGCTGCCTCCTCCTGGAGGCCCTCCAGGGTGTAAACGGCATGGCCGTCCGCCCGGGCGGCCAGCACCGAGCAGGACAGGACGGGCTTGCCGTCCATCAGCACCGTACACAGCCCGCAATTAGCCGTCTCACACCCCCGCTTTACGCTCAGGCAGCCCTGGCTCCGGAGAAAATCCAGCAGCAGGGTGTCCGCCTGGACCGAGGCGGTCACCGCCCGGCCGTTCAAGGTCAGTTTGATCTCCATTGTTTACTCCCCCTCCATGGCCAGCAGGCCCCGGCGGACCAGCACCTGGCAGATCTCCTGGCGGTATTGGGCGCTGCCCCGGAGATTGCTTCCGAACCGGAAGCGCCCGGCCGCCTCCAGGGCAAAGGCCTGGGCCCCCTCCGGGGTGATCCCCCCGGCCAGAAGCCCCTGCCTGTCCTCAAAGGGCTCCGCCCGCCCGGGCCGGGCCCCCACGGCGCACAGCGTCCGCCCCTCCCGCTGGGACAGGGCGCAGGTGAGGACGGGGAAGTCGGTGGCGGTGTTCCGCTTGGACAGATAGACCACCCGCCGATCCCCCTTGGGGATAATGATGTGGGTGAGGATGTCCCGCTGCCGGGGGGCGGCGGCGAAGTCCGCCAGGGACTGCTCCCCCCCGTGGTAGAGGACCACCCGGGCCTCCAGGGCCAGCAGCAGGGTGAGCACGTCGGAGAAGCCGAAGCGGCCGAAAACGCTCCCCCCCACCGTGGCCAGGTTCCGGAACTGCACCCCCACGATGTGGCGCACGCTCTCGGCCATGGCCCCCTGGGTCAGCCGGTCCAGGCCGGGGTGGAGCTCCAGCTGCCGCAGGGTCACCATGGCCCCCAGCCGGTACTCGGAGTCGGTCTCCTCAATCTGGTCCAGCCCCAGGCCGGACAGGTCGATGGCGGTGTCCACGCGGTTTCGCTGCATTTTCAGCCAAAGCATGCCGCCCAGAACCACGTTGTTTTTCTTCTGACAGAGCGCGTAGGCCTCCTCCAGGCTTCCGGCTCTGACGTAATTTTGGATCGTCAGCACAGCATTTCCTCCCTGCTTGTCGCTTATCTCAATCGCTTTATTAAGTTCTGCCGCCTACTCCATGGCGCAGAAAAGCCGCCCGCTCTCCCGGTCCTGCCGGACCTGGAGCCCCGGATAGAGGCGGCCCAGGGCGCTCTGCACCTCACGGAGCCCGGTCTCCCCGGGGCGCAGCTCCCCAACCAGCCGTCCCTCCTCCAGCAGCAGCAGGCGGCCGCACCAGCGCAGGGCCAGCGCCGGGTCGTGGAGCACCACCAGGGCGCACCGCTCCCCGCCCGCCAGGAGGCCGGTCAGGGTGCGGAAAAATTGGTGGGTATTGGGAAAGTCCAGGGCGCTGTTGGGCTCGTCCAGCAGCAGCACCGGGGCCCCCTGCACCGCAACCCGGGCCAGCTGGACCAGCTGCCGCTGGCCCTGGCTGAGGGCGGCGCAGTCCCGGTACAAAAGGCCCTCAATGCCGAACTGCTCCGCCGCCCGGCGCACCAGCTCCCGAGTCTGACTGCCCGGCGGGCGCAGCGGGCCCTCCCAGGGGTAGCGGCCCAGCTCCAACACCTCCTCCACCCGCAGGCCGGGTGAGGTCGGGGTGTGCTGGGGCAGCAGGGCCATCCGCCGGGCCCGCTGCCGGGGGGAGAGGGCGGCGCAGTCCTCCCCCCGGACCAGGACCTGCCCCTGACGCCGCCGGAGGCCGCAGGTCAGCCCCCGGAGCAGCGTAGACTTTCCGCTGCCGTTCCGGCCCAGAATGCCCACCAGCTCCCCGCCGGCCACAGAGAAGGAAAGGTCCCGGACCACGAAATCGGTATATCCGGCCCACAGGCCCCGCACCTCAAGCATCGTCCCCATAGGCCCCCTCCTTTCGCCGCCACAGCAGGGCGGCCAGCACCGGCACCGCCAGCAGCACGGTAAAAATACTCAGGGG
>CASFKT010000286.1 GCA_949295195.1 uncultured bacterium
ATGGACCAAGGAGGGACTCAAATGTCAACTGCGGCCAAAGAACTCCCCGCCTGCCCGGTGGAGACCACCCTGACCCTCATCAGCGACAAGTGGAAGGTGCTGATCCTCCGGGACCTGATGCCGGGGACCAAGCGGTTCGGCGAATTGAAGAAGTCCATCGGAACCGTGAGCCAGAAGGTGCTCACCGCCCAGCTGCGGCAGATGGAGGAGAGCGGCCTGCTCACCCGGAAGGTGTACCCCGAGGTCCCGCCCCGAGTGGAGTACACCCTGACCGAGCTGGGTTACAGCCTGAAGCCCATTCTGGACGCCATGCGTACCTGGGGGGAGGCCTACAAGGCCCGCAGCGGGCAGGACCGCGCCTGAGCCCGCCCCAGAGACCGGGCGCCCCATTCTGCCCGTCCGCATCCGCATCCAAAGAGACACACCCGATTCCGCACAAGGGAGGTAACCCCATGGCCCAGCAGCATACCATTCAGGTGATTGCCCACATCCGCAGCGACTTCCACACCAAGTTCGGCATTCCCCGGCAGAGCGGCCTGGTGGACGCCCTGCGGGCCACCGTGGTCTTTGAGCCGGAGTACCGCAATCCCGACGCCCTGCGGGGGCTGGAGGGGTTCAGCCACATCTGGCTGATCTGGCAGTTCTCCCAGGCGGTGCGGGACGGCTGGTCCCCCACGGTGCGCCCCCCTCGCCTGGGGGGCAACACCCGCATGGGGGTGTTCGCCACCCGCTCCCCCTTCCGGCCCAACCCCATCGGCCTGTCCTGCGTGGCCCTGGAGGGGATTCAGCGCCACCCGGAGTACGGCCCGGTGCTGCTGGTGCGGGGGGCCGATCTGATGGACGGCACCCCCATCTACGACATCAAGCCCTATCTCCCCTACGCCGACTGCCGCCCGGAGGCGGCGGGGGGCTTTGCCAGCCAGCCCAAGGAGCCCACCCTCCAGGTGGAGATTGGCCCGGAGCTCCTGTCCCAGGTGCCTGAGGAGCTGCGGGAGGCCCTGCTGGGGGTACTGGCCCAGGACCCCCGCCCCCAGTACCAGCACCGGCCGGACCGGGTCTACGGCCTGGAGTTCGGCCCCCTGGAGGTGAAGTTCACCGTGGAGGGGGAACTTCTGACGGTGCGCCAGGTCCAGGACGGGCGGCGCGGATAGCCGCCGGAGGAGAGGGAAGCCGCGCTCCATTCCTCCCACCGCGGCGGACGCCGCTCTCTCCTACTTCCCCGCCCAGACTCAGGCGGGATCGGTTCCTCAGAGGTATTTTCACAGACTCTTTTCACATATGAAGAGGCCGTCCGCAGCGCGGACGGCCTCTTTTTGCTTCTCTCTGCCCCGCCCTGTCCTTGGGCGGGCATGGTCAGATCACTCTGTGCCCCAAAAAGTTTTTCCCCGCTCTGGCGGGTGGTCCAGGTCCTCCAGCTCCCGGAGGGAGCCCGCCTGGACCCGGACGCAGGCCGGACCCAACTCCCGCAGGATGGGCCGCCCCCCCTGGTCGCCGGTGAGGGCGTACAGCTTCGGGAGCAGCGCCCCGGAGAAAAAGGTGGGACTGCCCACCCGCTCCCCAAAGGCAACGGTACCCCCCGGCACGCCGGGCCGGGCCGCATCCACCAGCCGCAGGAGGGTATCCGCCTCCAGCCAGGGCTGATCGGCCACGGCGAAAAAGAGAAAGTCCTCCCCGCTTACGGGCGGCAGGGCGTCCAGAGCGGCCCGGATGGTATAGGAGATGCCCCCCGCGCTTTGGGGGCTGTCCACCGCCCGCCCCCCGGCCGCCCGGGCGGCCTCCAGGATCTGGGGGTAGCGGGAGACTACCGTGAGCTCGCACTGGGGCCGCAGCTCTACGGCCCGGCGCAGGGTCTCCAGGCCGTAGGAAAACAGAGGCCGCCCCTCCAGGGGGTAGAGCAGCTTGTTGCCGCCGAACCGGCGGCCGCTCCCCGCCGCCAGGTAAATGAGGTGCTTAACCACGGTTCTTCATGCCCATCAGCACCTTCTCCGGGGTGATGGGCAGTTCCCGGTGCCACACGCCGGTGGCCCGGAAGACCGCCTGGGCGATGGCGGGGGCGGGGGTATTGATGACGATCTCCCCGATGGACTTGGCGCCGAAGGGGCCGGAGGGCTCATAGCTGGGGGCGAACTCCACCTTCAGGTGGCCCATGTCCAGCCGGGTGGGGATCTTGTACTGGAGGAAGGAGTTCTCCAGCAGGCGGCCCTTGTCGTTGTAGGTGACGTCCTCAAACAGGGCCATGCCGATGCCCTGGACGATGCCGCCCTCGGTCTGGACCCGGGCCAGGTTGGGGTTGATGGGGGTGCCGCAGTCCACCACC
>CASFKT010000287.1 GCA_949295195.1 uncultured bacterium
TGCTCGGTGAGGATCACTTCCACCGAGCAGTGCTGCTTCACCAGGGCGGAGGCCAGAGCGGCCGCCTTATAGGCCGCGATGCCGCCGGTGACCCCCAGCAGGACGGTTTTCCCTTTCAGCATGATGATAAAATCCTCCTTCTTGCGGGATGGAAGCAAAATTTTGATATCAGGATTATGACACAAATTCAGCCGGTTGTAAAGGAACTGGTCCACATCCGCAAAGTTTTGGAAAATCTTAGCCTTGCAATCCAAGGGGAGTTTCGCTATAATGATGCGGATAAGAGGGCGGGGCCCGCCCTCGCCCTCTTAAATATTGCGCTGCATCCTCTCTGGGAGGAGCGGCAGCAGGAGGTAATCGAATATGAAAAACCGGAAGAAAGACACCCGCTGGCTGGTGGGCGTGGCCATGATGGCCGCCATCGTGGTTCTGCTGGCCAACACCCCCCTGGGACTCATCAACATCTGGCCCATCAAAGCCACTACGATCCATATCCCTGTGATCGTGGGCGCGATTTTGTTTGGCCCCATGGCGGGAGGCATTCTGGGCGGCGTGTTCGGTATCTGTTCCATCATCAGCAATACCGTCTCGCCCGTGGCGGCATCCATCTGCTTCTCCCCTGTGCTTGCTGTCTCCGTGGGCGGGCCGCTGAGCGCGGTAAAAGCCCTGTGGATATCCTTGGGCTGCCGCATTCTCATTGGCGTGGTGGCCGGCTGGCTGTGGATTCTTCTGAAAAAACTCCGGGCCAACGATATGATTGCCCTGCCGGTGGTGGGGTTCATCGGCTCTATGACCAACACTGTAACGGTTATGGGCAGCATTTTTCTGATGTTCCGGGCGGAGTACGCCGCCGCCAACAACATGGCGGTATCGGCCGTCTTTGACTTCATCATCGTCACCGTCACCGGAGCGGGGGTGATGGAGGCCGTGGTGGCCCTGGTGCTGGTCACCGCCATCGGGAAGGCCCTGCTGCGGGTGAACCGGGTGCGGACTCTCCCCGCGTAAACCAAAGGAAATTTTTTGAGGTGAACAGCTATGCTCCTTGCCATCGACATCGGCAACAGCAATATTGTAATTGGCGGCATTGACGGGGACCAGTACGGAGTGGAGATCAAAAACATGCTGGACCTGTTCAGCGTGCCGGTGGAGGAGGTAGAGGACTGCATCATCTCCTCGGTCGTCCCCCCGGTCTTCAACGCGGTGTGCACCGGCGTCATCAAGCTCACCGGGCTCAACCCCATGGTGGTGGGGCCGGGCATCAAGACCGGCCTGAACATCCAGATGGACGACCCCGCCTCGGTGGGCAGCGACCGGATCGTGATTGCCGTAGCCGCCCTGCTGGAGTACGCCCCTCCCCTGCTGCTGGTGGACCTGGGCACCGCCACCACCATCGAGGTGGTGGACCAGGGCAACACCTATCTGGGGGGCGCCATCATGCCCGGCGTGCGGGTGTCGGCGGAGGCCCTGTCCTCCCGGGCAGCCCAGCTGCCCGGCATCCAGCTGGACCGCCCCAAGCGGCTCATCGGCAAGAACACCGTGGAGTGTATGCGCAGCGGCATCATGTATGGGGCCGCCGCCATGCTGGACGGGATGATCGAGCGCATGGAGGAGGAGCTTGGCAAGTCCACCACCGTGGTGGCCACCGGGGGCATGGCCCAGTTTGTGGCCCCCCTGTGCAAGCGGGAGATGAAGGTGGAGAAGGACCTGCTGCTGAAGGGCCTGAACGCCATTTACAAGAAAAACAAGAAATAAACGCAAAGGCCGCCGACACAGCCGGCGGCCTTGTTTTGCTTTGATTCCGGAGCGCATGGCTCCTCTCTTACTTCTGGGGGCAGTAGGTGAGCACCGCCGTCTGGCCGGGGGTGTCCTTGTCCAGCACCAGCACATTGCCCGGATAGCGGACCACATCCCCGCACAGCTCCAGGTAGTCCTCCAGCGGGCCGGTCACATCGTAGCCAAAGGAGCCGCCACGGTAGTGCATGGGAACCGTCACCCGGGGCTTCAGCTGATCCACCAGGGCCCGGGCCTGCTTGGCGTCAATGGTGTAGAAGCCGCCCACCGGGATCATCAGGGCGTCCAGCCCCTTCAGAGCCTCCAGCTGCTCCGGCTCCAGCTCACAGCCCAGGTCCCCCAGGTGGGCCACCCGCAGGCCCTCCGCCTGGAAGATATGGATGGTATTGTGCCCTCTCTGGGCGCCCTGCTGATCATCGTGCCAGGTATGGATCGTCTCCACCGCCACATCGGGCTTCTCTCCGGTGAGGGCCACCAGTTCTCTCGCTCCGTGGTCCCGGTGGTCGTGGCTGCAGTACACCGCGTCCGCCCTCAGGCGGATGGGGGCCAGCCCCGGCACCGAGCCGTCCAGATAGGGGTCGACCACCACAGTGCCTCCGGCAGTCTCCAGGGTAAAGCAGGAATGTCCGTTCCAGATCAGGCGCATAAAATTCCATCCTTTCTGTGTCAGCTTGCGGATTCGTCCAGTATGTCCGCTTGGCAAAGCTCCAGGAAACTCCCCGCCCTCCGCCGGCCGAAGCCCGTGTCAAGGGGAAACGCGGGAAGATTCCTTGGTGAATTGTCACAATTATACCACAGCGGCGGCGGAATGGGAATCTTTTTTCCCGCCGATCCCGCCCAGGCCGCACTTGAACCGGCGTTTTTCACCCCCGGAATCGTCTTCTGACCCCGGCAGCCCGCCGCTTATGTTCTCTTTTTTTCCGGGAAGTTCGGCACAATGCCGGGTTTTGCGCAGGTAAGTCTCCCCTTAATTTCCCATTTTTACAAAAGCATATTCCTTCCTAGTGGTTTTAGGTTGTTTTCGGATTTTTTTGTAATTTTTCGACCAATTTATAGTTGAATTTCTCCGCCGTTTGGAATACAATGAGAACCGATATGCGAGGAGGGCTTGCTTTGCTGAACATTGTACTGGTGGAACCGGAGATCCCGCAGAACTGCGGCAACATCGCCCGCACCTGCGCCGCCACCCGGAGCCGCCTCCATCTCATCGAGCCCCTGGGCTTCGACATCAGTGAAAAGGCGGTCAAGCGGGCGGGGCTGGACTACTGGCCCATGGTGGACCTGCATGTATACCACAGCCTGGACCACTTTTTCGCGGAACACCCCAACCCCGACCTGTGGCTGGCCACCACCAAAGCCCCCCAGGACTACACCAGCGCCCATTTTCAGGATGGATGCTGGCTGTTTTTCGGCAAAGAGACCGCCGGGCTTCCCCAGTGGTTCCGGGAGGCGCACCCCGACCGGTGCATCCGCATCCCCATGCGGGAGGACGCCCGGAGCCTGAA
>CASFKT010000288.1 GCA_949295195.1 uncultured bacterium
GGTCCAGAGCCACCCGCCGATTTGGCAGACTCCCACAGCCAGCACAACGCCCAGGGTGATCTGGCTGGCCCGCCACAGGTACCCCAGCCAGGGCTTGTGAATCCTGGCCAGCTCCTTCCCGATCTCCACCGGGTCGCCCATCTCGGCGGCCGCCCGTTCCTGAGCCTCCGCCTCGGTCAGGCCGGGGAAGATGCGCTGAAAGTCCAGGGCCTTGTCCTCCAAGTGGGCCTCCAGCTCCGCCCGGACCGCCTTCCGGTCGGGCCCGAATCGAATCCCCTCCGTGGCCCTGTCCAGCCACTGGGCCACAGGGTGGCCGTTATCCTGCTCCATGGTCTCATCCCCTTTCCGAACAATCTATTGGTTCAGAAGAATATCATTCAGAACATCATACAGTCCTGGGTCATAGATGACGCCCGACTGGAAATTCTCCGGCAGGGTCCCCTCCTGCTCCGCAAGCGGACCCCCGTCCGTCCGGTATAGCTCCAGGGTATAGGGCAGGCCCTCCAGATCCTTGGTACCGTACTTCAGATCCCCGTCGGTGGTGAGGGCGGAGTCGATGGGAAACCAGAAGGCCCACACCCCGTCGGCCCAGCGCTCCCCCTGAATCGTCTCCACCGGCTCCTTTGCGTTCTCGATCCGGCCTGTGATGGTCGCCTGGGCTCCGGCCGCCTCCTCCGGGACCTCCAGGAACAGCAGCACATGGAACAGGGTCCCGTCCTCTCCCTGGAGAAGGGAGGACAGAGGAACCGGCGTGATCCCCTCCTCCCGGGGCCACAGGGTCAGCCTATTGCCAAAGGGGTTGTTGGGCTGAAAGAGGCAGCCCACGGCAATCTGATCGGTATACCGGCCCACCAGGACGGCCCTGGCGGAAGAGGTCCCCAGCTCTCCCACGGAGAGGGGCGTTTCCCAGGTGCATAAGATCTCGCTTCGGGCGAGAAATCTGGTCCGCTCCATCTGCCGGAAAGTCAACTCCGCCGTGGGCATGGGCCCGCCCCGGCTGGCCCAGACCACAAAGCCGAAGCACAGGGCCAGCAGCAGATTGCGCGCGATCTTTTCCTTTCGGCTCAGCGTTCTCTTTTTCATTGCGTCTCCTCCCGCTCCAGCACCACGGGGATGGTCCCTTCACCCGTCTCAATGTTGATTTGAATCCACTGTGCCTCCTGGGGCACGCCATAGACGGTCTGTTCCCCACTCCACACCAGAGCGCCTGTAAATTGCACGGAACCGACATAGGGGAGCATACGTTCCCCATCCCAGGTCCGGTCCCAGATGCTGGTATAGACGGTTCCCCGGTCATCCACCGCGGTCCACGCCTGGCCGAACTCCCCGTCTGGCATCTCCCAAAAGCGGGGGCTGGCCGCCCGCCAGGTGATGTGCAGCTCCCCCATCCCCTGGATCAGGGCCGCTTCCTCCACCCAAAGGGTATAGTTGTTGATCCGCACCGGCTCCTGTCCCGCAAAAGCTGCTTCCACAACCCATGCGGACTCCGCTTCCCTATCACTTCGGATACCCGCATGGGGGGCCAAGGTCCCCACCTCTGCCAGAAAACTCAGCAGTACCAGACCCAGCAGCACCTGACTGGCCCGCCATATAGACCCCAGCCAGGGCTTGTGAATCCTGGCCAGCTCTTTCCCGATCTCCTCCGGGTCGCCCATCTCGGCGGAGGCCCGCTCCCGGGCCTCCGCCTCGGTCAGGCCGGGGAAGATGCGCTGAAAGTCCAGGGTCTTGTCCTCCAGGTGGGCTTCCAGCTCCGCCCGGACTTCCTTCCGGTCGGGGCCGAATCGAATCCCCTCCGTGGCCTTGTCCAGCCACTGGGCCACGGGGTGCTTGCCGCTCTCCATACGATCTCCCCCCTCTTTACAGATTGCCGCCGGACACGTCCTTGGCCGCCAGCTCCGCCCGGCCCACTTCCCCGCCGGCCTGGTCAAAAAAACCACGGTGATGTGACAGCGGATGGGCATGCTTTGCGGCAGATAGTATCCCTGGTAGAGTTTCCAGTCCACCGCCGCCAACAGGGCGGTCTCCTGGATGCTCTCCTCCTGCTGGCTCCTGGGGAGCTCCGGGTCCCAGACCTGGAACCGAAAGGCAAAGGCCCCCTCCCCCAGAGGCTCCCCCTCCATCTGGTAGGTGTGTTCCCAGTAGGCGGGGGTCTCTCCAAACCAATCCCGCTCCCGCTGGGCGCAGGTGAACCAGGGGCTGGTATACCAGCAGGAGATGTCCAGGGTCAGCCGGGCGGAGGCTGTTCCCTCCGGCGCGCCCGCCGCGGCAAAGGCCACCTCACTGTTCTCCAGAGTGAACA
>CASFKT010000289.1 GCA_949295195.1 uncultured bacterium
GTCCAGAAACACCTCGCTGGTGATGTCCTGGTCGTAGAGGACGTGCTTGTGGTAGCTCACGTCCTCCCCGGCCCGGAGGAGGATGCGGTACTGGAGGAAAATGATGGTCAGGCTGCTGGGAGGGACGGCCCGGGCCAGCTCCACGATCCGGCGGAGCTGGGGGTCGTCCCGCCGGAGGGAGCGCTCCGCCGAGCGCAGGAACTGGAGGGCGGCGGTCTCCATCCGGGGGTTCCGGGACTGGGACCAGTGGCCGGCAAACTCGATGACCCGGCCCCGCATCTCCGGTGTGAAGTACTGGGCGGGCAGGTACCGGGCGGCGTCCAGCAGGGTGAAGGCGGTGTCCTCGTCCTTGTCCTCCGGACGGTCGAAGTAGCGCAGGAAGGCCCCCACAAAGCGGGGGATGTCCGCCGGGCGGGCGTTCTCCAGCATGGCGTCCACCACCAGCTTGAGAGTGTAGCTGATGTGGCTGCGCTGCTGCTGGGTGGTCTTGTGGTCGGGGTAGATGATCATGTCCAGGTACTGCTCCCACAGGGTGAAGGGCACCTCCGCCGCCGGGTCGCTCTTCACGTCGTCGGGGAGCTCCTTGCGGTAGACCAGGTGGAACAGGGCGATGATCCGGCCGATGAGGTAGGCCGCCTGGCGGCGGATGTCGCCCTCCCGGTGGACCAGCAGCTCATAGAGGAAGGAGAGGGCCTGGGTCTTCTGGCGCACCGACAGGTAGGTGAAGTACTCCTGGAAAATGTTCAGATAGGCCCGCAGCTGCTTCCAGTCCTTGGTGGAGCGGGCGGCCTCGATGATGTTGCCGAACTTGCGCTCGTTGGACAGCATGTGCATCATGCGGATGTTGTGTCCCACGGACAGGAGGACCAGGCCCTCCACCGTCTCGTCGGGCCCCATGAGGGCGGGGTCCTTGTGGGGAGCGGGAGTGCCCGGCCGGCCGGTCAGGTCCACGTCCACCCCCAGGGAGCGCATGTAGTCCTCGAAGTCGTGGAGCTTGCCGTAGACGAACTCGTACCGGCGGCGCTTGCTGCTGTCCACGTTGTCCAGCTTGGACAGGATGACCTGGAAGGACTGGTCCAGGGGGTAGAGGACGGTAATCTCCTGCCCCTTCTCATCCCGGTCCTGCTTGGAGCGGAAGTCGGCGTAGATGAGGCACAGGGACTCCACCGACAGGGACTCCAGCTCCAGGTCCCAGGTGGAGTGGTTGGCCGCGATGTGGCTGATATTGCCCATGTTCCGCTCCAGCAGCCACTGGTCGGTGTAGTAGTAGTGGAGGTAGGGCACCCGCTCCCCGGGGCGGCAGCCGTACTTGCCGATGTCGTGGGAAGCGGCGGCCCCTGAGATGAGGGCCAGGTCGATGTCCACCCCGGCGGCCTGGAGCCCCCGGGCGGCGGTCATGGCGATGTAGTGGACCCCGGCGATGTGGCCCAGCGTCCGGAAGGGGGTGACCTCCTGGCCCAGGCGCATGAGCTCGTAGACGTACTCGGTGCGGAAGTGGTGGAGGAAGCGCGCATACTCCCGGCCGCAGTCGCAGCTCTCGTACTCCTGGGGGGTGAGGAACTGGAAGTCCACCAGGGGGTCGAAGGGCATGACCGCCCGCTCCTGGTCCAGGAGCACCTGGAGGACGGTGAGGTAGAACCGGGCCCCGTCCTCGTACTCCGCCGCGTCGGGGGCAAAGTTCCCCTCCGGATACAGGATAGAGCGCACGTACCGGTAGCAGAAGGCCAGCCAGCCGTCTTCGGGCACCGGGGAGAGCTTGGGCAGGATGGGGGTGCACACCTCCAGCACCTCCCCGCACTCCAGACGGCGGCGGATGGGCAGCAGCTGGGAGAGCTCCTCCGCCCAGCCGGGGGTGCGCAGCAGCTCCAGGGCGGCCTTTTTGTCCTTGGCGAAGGGGAGCTTCTGCTCCGCCAGGGCGTCGGCCACCAGAGCGGTGATGGTTCGGATCTGCT
Source organism: uncultured bacterium (assembly GCA_949295195.1). GTDB lineage: Bacteria > Bacillota > Clostridia > Oscillospirales > Oscillospiraceae > Lawsonibacter. The sequence goes on from CASFKT010000289.1 coordinate 1,953, forward strand.
TTTCATGCATGGCTCAGTCCCGCCTTTCTTGTCGCGCTGAAACAAAATCTTACGTTTAGTCTAGCACAAAAGCTGGAAATTGAAAAGCGGGAAAAGAGGGGAGAGGCGATTCCCCTATTCCTCTCCAGGAGGTCGGTTTCCGCTGCAGGGGCGGCCCCATGTGGCCGCCCGCGGGCCGGTCTGGGACCGGCCCTGTATCTGCGTAGGGGCGGGTGTCCTCACCCGCCCGCCGTAGGCACCCCTCCTCCTGTAGGGGCGGCTATCAGCCGCCCGCAATCCTTCCCCCTTGGAGGGGGAAGGACGATTCCCCCGATCAGGGGGAAATGTCCCGAAGGG
>CASFKT010000290.1 GCA_949295195.1 uncultured bacterium
GCGCATGGAGCATGAGCGCCCCGCCCAGTGGCACGAGCTGCCCGACATTGCCCTGTATATGGATCAGATCATCGCCTATATGCCCCGGCAGCTGATCCGTTTTGACGACCGGGAGGCCCTCACCTCCGCCATGGTGAACAACTACATCAAGGACGGCCTGGTGCCCCGGGCGGCGGGCAAGCGGTACGGACCCATCCACCTGGGCTACCTCACGGCGGTGTGCGCCCTGAAGAAGGTGCTCTCCGTGCGGGACATCGGCATCCTGCTGCGGGCGGCGGAGGAGCGGAACAAGACGCCGGAGGAGCTCTACCAGTATTTCTGCGGCGCTTTGGATCAGGCTCTCAGCGATACCGCCGCCGCCATTGACGCGGACGCCGGCCGGGAGGACCTGGCCCGCATGGCCCTGGACCTGGCCCTGCGCAGCTACGCCGACCAGCTGGCCTGCGCCCGCATTCTGGACATTCTCCAGCCCTCGGGGGAGGAACACCCCAAGAAAGCCAAAAAATAAACGCGGATCAACAGGAGGTTGTTTCCATGTCTGAGTTTGTGCTGATGACAGATTCTTCCGCCGACCTGAATCAGGAGATGGTTCAGGAGCTGGGCGTGACGGTCCTGCCCCTGAGCTTTACCATTCAGGGGAGAACCTACCACGACTATCCGGACTGCCGGGAGATGAATCTGGCGCTGTTTTACGACATGCTCCGGGCCGGAGAACTGGCCACTACCTCCGCCCTGAATGTGGCGGAGTACACCCAGGGGATGGAGCCAATTCTCCAGGCGGGGAAGGACATTTTGATTCTGGCCTTCTCTTCCGGCCTGTCCAGCACCTATCAGGCCTCGGTCCTGGCGGCGGAGGAGCTGCGGGGGAAGTACCCGGACCGGAAGATCTATACGGTGGATACCCTGTGCGCCTCCATGGGCCAGGGGCTGCTGGTCTATCTGGCGGTTCAGGAGCAGCGGAAGGGCAGGAGCATCGAGGAGGTGCGGGACTGGGCAGAGAGCACCAAGCTGAACCTGTGCCACCAGTTCACCGTGGACGACCTGCACTTTTTAAAGCGGGGCGGCCGGATCTCCGCCACCACCGCCGTGGTGGGCTCTATGCTCCAGATCAAGCCCGTCCTCCACGTGGACAACGAGGGTCACCTGATCAACATCGGCAAGGCACGGGGCCGTCAGGCATCCCTGAAGGCCCTGGTGGGACAAGATGGAGAAGACGGTGACCGAGGAGGGCAGAAAGACGGTCTTTATCAGCCACGGGGACTGCCGCAAGGACGCGGTGACGGTGGCGGATATGGTGCGGGAGCGCTTTGGGACCCAGGATATCCGCATCAACTATGTGGGGCCGGTGATCGGAGCCCACTCGGGGCCGGGGACCCTGGCCCTGTTTTACCTGGGGACCGAGCGGTAAGCGGAAAAATCATATAGGCCGGAGCGTCTTGGACTGCCCCGGCCTCTTATTTAGTTTGGAGGTTTGAAACATGGAGGACGTAAAATGGCTGGAGGTAGCGGTGAACACCACCCCGGAGCGGCTGGACGAGGTGACCGCCAAGCTCACCGCGGCGGGCATGGCCTCGGTGGTCATTGAGGACGAGGGGGATTTCAAGCAGTTTCTGGAGCAGAACCGCCAGTACTGGGACTATGTGGACCAGGAGCTGCTGGACCGGATGGCCGGGGTCTGCCGGGTGAAATTCTATGTCACCGACGACGGCCACGGCCGGGAGCAGCTGGCCCGATACACCCAGGGGCTGGACTGTGAGTACACCACCGCCCCCCTGTCGGAGAACGACTGGGCCTACAGCTGGCAGAAGTACTATAAGCCGCTGACCATCGGGGAGCGGCTCTACGTGGTCCCGGAGTGGGAGAAGGAAAAGCCGGTGCCCGAGGGCCGGGTGCCCCTCTATCTGAACCCCGGCCTCACCTTTGGGACCGGCTCCCACGCCTCCACCCAGCTGTGCCTGGAGGGGGTGGAGGAGCACACCCGCCCCGGGGACCGGGTGCTGGATCTGGGCTGCGGCAGCGGCATTCTCTCCATCGCCGCCCTGTGCCTGGGGGCGGGATACGCCGCCGCGGTGGACATCGATCCCAAGGCGGTGGACGTGGCCTATGAGAACGCCGCCCTCAACGGCATCGGGAAGGACCGGTACACCGTCCGGGCGGGGGACATCCTCACCGACCGGAAGCTGGAGGCGGAGCTGGGCGGGGAGAAGTACCCCCTGGTGCTGGCCAACATCGTGGCCGACGTGATCATTCCCCTGTCCGCCTGGGTGCCCCAGGTGCTCTCCCGGGACGGGGTGTTCCTGTGCTCCGGCATCATCGCGCCCCGGGCCCAGGAGGTGGCGGACGCCCTGGCCCGGAACGGTTTGAAGGTGACCAAAAAGCGGGAGAAAAACGGCTGGGCGGCCCTGGAGGCCGTGCTGGACTGATCTGCCTGCCCGGGCGGCGGCGCCCGGGAAAAGAAAATCAGCTCCCGCCTTGTGGGCCTGGAAGAATTGTGGTAGAATTTCCATGTGCTCCGGCATAAAATAAGGCTGTTGGAGCGGTGTGTGTCCTCGAGAATTTTTGGGGAAATGGAGTGTGTATATGAAAAGTATTGTCAAAAGCCTGCCCTTCCGTCTGCTGGTTGGCGTCGTAGTGGGCATCGTCCTGGGACTGTGGGCCGGAGGAGCTTCCTTCGGGCCTCAGGTCATGCAGGTGGTCCTGACCATCAAGGAGCTGCTGGGCTCCATCATCAACTTCTGCGTGCCCCTGATCATCATTGGCTTTATCGCCCCGTCCATCACCCGGCTGAAGCAGAACGCGTCCCGGATGCTGGTGCTGGCCCTGATTCTGGCCTACGGCTCGTCGGTGCTGGCCGCCCTGCTGTCCATGTCGGCGGGCTTTGCCATCATCCCCGCCCTGTCCATCCAGTCTGCGGCGGAGGGCCTCAACGAGCTGCCCGAGCTGCTCTTCAACCTGGAGATCGCCCCCATCATGTCAGTGATGTCCGCCCTGGTGTTCTCGGTGCTGGTGGGCCTGGCGGCCACCTGGAGCAAGGCGGAGATTATCACCAAGGTGCTGGAGGAGTTCCAGCGGGTGGTGCTGGAGATGGTGGTGCGGGTGGTCATTCCCATCCTGCCCTTCTTCATTGCCGGCACCTTCTGCGGCCTGGCCTATGAGGGCTCCATCACCAGACAGCTGCCCGTCTTCCTCATTGTAATCCTCATTGTGATGGTGGGCCACTATATCTGGATGGCGGTGCTGTACGGGGCGGCCGGCCTCTACTCCGGCTCCAATCCCCTGGAGGTGGTGCGGCACTACGGCCCCGCCTATATCACCGCCGTGGGCACCATGTCCTCCGCCGCCACGCTGGCGGTGGCCCTGCGGTGCGCCCACAAGTCCAAGGT
>CASFKT010000291.1 GCA_949295195.1 uncultured bacterium
GCGGTGGCGGAGGAGTTCCCGGACAAGACCATTCTCCTGCTGGGCTGCGGGGACAGCTATGTGCAGCTGGCCGCCCACTGCAAGGACCAGCTCCCCGCCAACGTGGTCGCCCCCTACATCGACGGGGCCCTGCTGGACACCCTCATCAACAAGGAGAAGTTCTATCAGCTGTGCGACCGGTACGGGGTGGACCACCCGGCCACCTTCATCTACGACAAGTCCATGGGCCACGACTTCTCTCTGCCCTTCGGCCCCCCCTATATCGCCAAGCCCGCCGACAGCGTGGCCTACTGGGCCACCGGGGTCCACGCCCTGGCCAAGGTGTACATCTGCCAGACCTGGGAGGAGCTGCTCTCCGCCCTGGACCAGGTGTATGAGGCCGGCTACCCCGACCACATGGTTTTGCAGGAGTTCATCCCTGGGGACGACACCTATATGCGGGTGCTGACCAACTACTCCGACCGAAACGGACAGGTGAAGCTCATGTGCCTGGGCCACGTGCTCCTGGAGGAGCACTCCCCCCACGGCATCGGCAACCACGCGGTCATCCTCACCGAGCACGACGAGGCGCTGTCCCTGAAGATCAAGGGCATGCTGGAGGACCTGCACTTCACCGGCTTCTCCAACTTTGACATCAAGTACGACCAGCGGGACGGGAAGTACAAGGCCTTCGAGATCAACTGCCGCCAGGGCCGCAGCAACTACTATGTCACCGGCTCCGGCCACAACATCGCCAAGCTGGTGGTGGAGGACCGGGTGGAGCACAAGGACCTGCCCTTCGTCATCACCCAGGACAAGTCCCTGTGGCGGATGGTGCCCAAGAACGTGGCCTTCGGCTTCACCCCCAAGCGCTACCACAAGGAGATGAAGGAGCTCATTCGGGTGGGGAAGGACTCCCACTCCCTGGTGTATGACCAGGACTCCTCCTTCCGCCGCTGGCTGCGGGTGCTGAAAAACCACCTGGGGAATATGAAGCGGTTTAAGCAGTACAACAAAAAACCGGTGGATTAAGTATTTTGCAGGGGGATTTCGCCGCCTCTTTTTAAGCCTTCCCCTTGGGGCCGACTCCCCTTGTCAAGGGGAGATGGCCGAAGGCCAAAGGGGATAGGGATAGGTGGCCCCGAAGGGGTCGGATGAGGGGGCACGTTTCGGACTGCGTTTGTTGTACGCAGGGGAATTTCGCCCTGCGGGGCGAGTTTCTTTCTGCCCGGGCAGAAAGAAACCAAAGAGCCGCCAAGGGGTGGGCTCAGGATGGACGCTCCGCGCCCATATTCGCCCACCCCCTGGACCCCCATTACGGGGGTTACCCCTTGAACATCGTGCAGCCCTTCCGGCGCGCAAAATCTGAGTGGCTGGTCTGAATTTCCGCCGGGCCACTGGGCCCTGGGTGTGCAAAATTTAGAATTGCTGCGGTTCCACAACAGCGCCTGGGTTTTCTCAGCCAACGCTCCCGGTGCGTTTTCACCGTAGGGGCGACCCTTGCGGTCGCCCGAAAGCCTTCCCCTAAAGGGGAAGGTGGCACGGCGAAGCCGTGACGGATGAGGCGGGAGGCCCAAGGGCCTCCCCTACCCAGTCAGGGAGAGCCCCTGTAGAACTGTAGGGGAGGGGCTTGCCCCTCCCGCCGTATCTCGAAATTTTTCCCTTTATCCGTCGGGCCGGTCTGGGACCGGCCCCTACGGAAAGACCGGAGAGTTTCCCATATTTCGTAGGGGCGGGTGTCCTCACCCGCCCGCCGGTCCCCTGAGCCAAACTCGAGCCCCACCCACTCAAAAGGCGCGCGTAATAAAAGAAGTTTCAGATTCCCAATCTTCGTTTATAAAAGCCGCCGTAGGCGGCCCCCAACGCAAAGCCCAGCGAAGCGGGTTTGCGTTGGAGAGGAGGAGCAAGGGAGCGAGCGTAGTTTTCGCCGTTAGGCGGAAACGGAGTTGAGCGGACTTTGCGACGACGAAGCGGCAGCGGTAATAGAAGGGAAACCAGTCAGCTGAGCCACCCGCGCCTTTGCGATCATTGCCGAGGCAGCCTAATTGGCGGCCCCCGTAAAAACAAGGGTCCGGGGCCGACTCCCCCTGTCAGGGGGAGATGTCGCGAAGCGACAGAGGGGGTAGGGTGGGCGACTATGAGCACGGTAGTGCTCATCGGAGCCGTCCCCGGTGGCGTTTTGCCCAATCCCTCGTTGTTCCCGGCGAAGCCCAGCGAAGCGGGTTCGCCGGGAAGAGGAGGAGCAAGGGAACGAACGCAGTTTTCGCCGCCAGGCGGAAACGGAGTGGAGTGGACTTCAGGCGGAAACGGAGTGGAGTGGACTTTGCGACGACGAGCCGCCATGGGCAAAGTAGGTCGCCGCCCGCAGGCGGCGAAATCCCCCGTTGAAAAAGGAAGGTGACCCCATTGCCCCGCCGCTACATCGACCGCATCTATCTGCGCGAGCCCGTCCCGGTGGACAGCTACCTCTCCGCCCTCCCGGCGGTGCGGGCCCTGGGGGACCGGGAGCACCCCCTCCTCTTCCCCGCCGACGTGACCTTCCTGGTGGGGGAGAACGGCACGGGCAAGTCCACCCTGCTGGAGGCCGTGGCTGTGGCCTGCGGCTTCAACGCTGAGGGGGGTACCCGGAACTTTGACTTCTCCACCCGGGCCACCCACTCTCCCCTCCATGAGTACCTCACCGTGGGGAGGACGGCCTACCCCCGGGACGGCTTCTTCCTCCGGGCGGAGAGTTTCTACAATGTGGCCACCAACATCGACGAGATGGACGAGGCCTCGTTTGGTCCCCGGCTCATCGACAGCTACGGCGGGATCTCCCTCCACGACCAGTCCCACGGGGAGAGTTTCCTCGCCCTGGTGGAGCACCGCTTCGGGGGCAATGGCCTCTACCTGCTGGACGAGCCGGAGGCCGCCCTCTCCCCCACCCGGATGATGTCCCTGCTGGTGCTCATGCGCAATCTGGTGAAGAAACACTCCCAGTTCATCATCGCCACCCACTCCCCCATTCTGATGGCCTACCCCGGGGCGTGCATCTATCAGCTCTCCCAGGACGGCATTGACCGGGTGGCCTACCGGGACACGGAGCACTATCAGCTCACCCGGCGGTTTCTGGAGGCCCCGGAGCGGATGATAGACCTGCTGTTCCGGGAAGAATAGGACCGACACAGAAACTGAGAGGAGGGACGCCCATGCGTCCGCCGGACTCAATTTCCGCCCTGTGTGCCATGACGTTCGGACTCCTGGGCGCAGCCTTTGTGGCGATCGGCACGCTGTACGGATGTCTGGGCGTCTCTATCCGGGGGGCGGCCTCGTCCTGGGCCTTTCTGCCCATTGGGCTTGCATGCCTGCTGCTCTGTCTGGTGTGCGCTCTGGCGGTCCGCCGGCGGCGCAGGCGGGAGCGGCGGCTCCAGTCCGCTGGAGTTGCCGTGCCCGGCACCATCGTTCAGGTGCGCCGCCACATTTTCATCAACTGGAATTTGGAGCACTTCTCCAGCTGGCCCGGCCGAAACTCCCCCTGGAGCGTCCGGTGCACCTATGAGTACGGGGGCCGGACCTACGGGGTGGACAGCGGCCTTTTGTGGAAAGAACCCGCCCCAGGGCTCCAGCACCCCACCGTCTATGTGGACCCCACCCACCCCAAGCGTGCCTGGGTGGACCCGGATACCATCGTCCTGCTGGCCTAGCCGGGCGGGTGAGGACACCCGCCCCTACAAGATACAGGGAACGCTCCGAGCTTGCGTAGGGGCCGGTCCCAGACCGGCCCGCGGGCGCACACTGTGCGCCCCTACGGTTGAAACGGACCGTTCTCATATCCGGGAGCGTTCCCCTCATCCGTCACGACCTTCGGTCGTGCCACCTTCCCTATCCCCTCTGTCGCTGCGCGACATCATCCCTACCCCTTTTGGCCTACGGCCATTTCCCCCTGATAGGGGGAATCGGCCCCTTGACAAGGGGAGTCGGCCCCCTGGAAGGGGGAAGGCTTGGGCGGGCGGCCCAGTGTGCCGCCCCTACGGGTGAAGCGGAACATTCCGTGGCGGGCGGCTGATAGCCGCCCCTACGCAGATACAGGGAGGGGCCCATTCTCCTCGCAGGGGCCGGTCCCAGACCGGCCCGCCCAGGATTCGCACCGGGAGCGTTGGTTCGGCAAACCCAGGCGCAGAAATAAAATCGCACCAGTTCCAATTTTTTCTCACTCAGGCCCCCAGTGGGGCCGGACGGAACGGCACCCAAGCACTCCTAATTTTGCGCGCCGGAAAGATTCTGCCTGCCCCAAGGGGTAACCCCCGTAATGGGGTCCGGGGAAAGGCGACTATGAGCACGAAGTGCTCATCTGGAGCCGTCCCCGGTGGCGTTTTGGTTCCTTTGCCGCCATGGGCAAAGGAACTCGCCGCCCGCAGGCGGCGAAACTC
>CASFKT010000292.1 GCA_949295195.1 uncultured bacterium
CATGCCCATGGGCCCGGCGCTCATCCAGTGCGAGCTGGTGCCGGGGCGCAGCGGGATGCTCCACCGGGAGATCGCCATTACCCTCCGGGCCAGCATGGAGCACCCCTACTATCTGACCGTCCGGCGGGAGCGCTTCTCCGGCTGGGAGGACGAGGAGTCCGGCGTGTTCGAGCTGTCCGTCCGCCGGAACATCCGCAGCAGCGACCCGGCGCGCACCCCCTACCTGCTCCAGAATCCGCGGCTTCGGGAGCTGCTGCGGGCGGAGCCGGGGGCCTGGCTCCAGATCAGCCCCCTCCAGACGGGGGTGCAGGAGCACCTGGTGAGCGTGCGCAAGGACGCGGAGCACCTGGAGGAGTCGGTGGACTCCAAGGGCCGCGCCGCCGGCCGGGACGTGCCCAACCAGCGCAAGCTGTACGCCGAGAGCGGCTTCCGGGAGCAGATGGACGGCCTGGTGGAGATGGCCCAGACCGCACGGGACTGGGCCAGCCTTTGGCCCAAGGGGCGCAGAGGAGGAGATGGACCAGGAGGCCCGGCAAAAGGAATATAAAGACGCGGTAAACCGGAGGCGGGCGGCCCAGGTGTGCCGCCCCTACGGAATATGGGGAACTCTCCGTCCTTTCGTAGGGGCCGGTCCCAGACCGGCCCGCCCGGTATTGCGGGGAGCCAAAGCGGCGCGTCCGGGAGGCCGCGCCCTACAGAGCGTCTTGCAAAGAGCGGGCGGCCACACGGGGCCGCCCCTACAGTTGAAACGGATCACCCTCATAACCGGGAGCGTTCCCCTCATCCGTCTGGCCTGCGGCCAGCCTCCCTATCCCTTTTGTCCCTTCGGGATACTTCCCCCCGACAGAGGGAATCGGCCTTCCCCTTTAGGGGAAGGCTTAGCGGGCGGGTGAGGACACCCGCCCCTACAGCGGAAACGGACCACCTAGGCGCAGGAATGGAACCGCTGCAACGGCAATTTTTGCAAACTCAGGGCCCAGTGGCCCGAAAGGAATCGCATCCAAACACTCCTGATTTTGCGCGCCGGAACTGTTCTGCCCGCTTCAAGGGGTAACCCCCGTAAAATGGGGTCCGGGGAAAGTGGTCCTATGGACCTAGGCGGAGCGAAGCGGAGCCGTAGTCCATCGGCCGCGTCCCCGGTGGCGTTTTGCCTTCTTTTTCGCCATGGAAAAAGAAGGTCGCGAAATATCCCGCGCACAACGAACGCAATCCGAAACCCGCCCCTTCATCCGGCCCTTCGGGCCACCTATCCCTATCCCCTCTGTCGCTACGCGACATCTTCCCTACCCCTTTTGGCCTTCGGCCATTTTCCCCTGACAGTGGGAATCGGCCCCAGGGGGAAGGCAGAATAAAGAGTGGCCGGCAAAATCCCCCCAGAAAATTTACACCTCTCCCCTAGAATTTTCCCACAGGCGGTGATACAATGCCTTCTAAAAAAATACTGGTGATCGTGGGTCCCACCGCCTCGGGCAAGACCCGGATGGCGGTGGAGCTGGCCAAGGCCCACAACGGCGAGGTGGTGTCCGCCGACTCCATGCAGATCTACCGCCGCATGGACATCGGCACCGCCAAGCCCACGGCGGAGGAGATGGACGGCGTCCCCCACCACATGATCGACGTGGCCGACCCGGAGGAGGACTTCTCGGTGGCCCGGTATGTGGAGCAGGCCTCCGCCTGTGTGGACGATATCCTCGCCCGGGGAAAGCTGCCCATTGTGGCGGGGGGCACCGGCCTGTATGTGGACTCCCTTTTGTCCGGGCGGACCTTCGCCGCCTTCTCCCCCGAGAGCGCCCTGCGGAAGGAGCTGGAGGAGGAGCTGGCGGAGCGGGGCGGGGAAGCCATGCTGGAGGAGCTCTCCCGGGTGGACCCGGAGGCCGCCGCGCGCCTCCACCCCAACGACCACAAGCGCATTGTCCGGGCCCTGGAGGTGTACCGCTCCACCGGCAAGACCATCTCAGAGCACAACCGGGAGACCCAGGCCCTCCCGCCCCGGTATGAGGCCCTCACCATCGGCCTCAACTTCCAGGACCGGGCGGACCTGTGGGCGCGTATCGACGCTCGGGTGGACCAGATGGCCGCCGACGGGCTGGAGCGGGAGGTGCGGGAGCTGATCTCCTCCGGGCTGTCCCCCCGTTGCACCGCCATGCAGGCCATCGGCTACAAGGAGTTTGTGGCGGCGGTGGAGGGCGATATGACCTGGCGGGAGGCGGAGGAGCTGGTGAAGCTCCGCTCCCGGCAGTACGCCAAGCGGCAGCTCACCTGGTTCCGGCGCAGCAGGGATACCCACTGGCTGCTCTGGGAGAAAAATCCAAATTTTGGGAACGCCCGACAGCGTTCGACGGAACTTTTAGAGGAATTTGGGTTAGGATAGAGGCACTTCCGGCGCGGAGACAAAGACGCGCCAACAGAAAAAGGAGTGCTTACATATGCAGAAGACCAACAACCTCCAGGAGATCTTCCTCACCCAGGTCCGCCGGGAGCACCGGAGCGTCACCATGTTCCTGATGAACGGCTTTCAGATGCGGGGCTATGTCACCGGATTTGACGCCTTCACCGTGATCCTGACCACCGACGGCAAGCAGCAGGTGGTCTACAAACACGCTATCTCCACCATCGTCCCCGAGCGGCCGGTCCCCCTGGGTCCGAGCGGCGGGGAGGACCAGGGGGAGGAGCGCTAGACTTCTCCGGGGGCGCCCGGAACAGAAAGAGAGAAGGGCCCATGAAGCAAGGCAAACCACTCATCACATTTGTTATCGTTCTGATGGCGGCCGCCCTGGGCTGCTATCTCCTCTACTCGGTCTGGCGGACCTTTGAGGACCCCTTTACCACCACCTACGCCTATGAGTATGAGCTCAACGACAGCGTGGAGACGGAGGGACTGATCGTCCGCTCTGAGCGGGTGCTCACCGGGGGCACGGGCATCATCGACGTGACCCGGGGCGAGGGAGAGCAGGTGGGCATCGGCCAGACGGTGGCCATGGTGTACCGGGACGACCAGGCCCAGCAGGCCCAGGAGCAGCAGGAGTCCCTGGCCATGGAGATCACCCAGCTGCGCTACGCCATCGGCCAGGGGGGCGGCGTGAACTCGGTGGCGGAGATCGACCAGGGGATCTTTCAGACCCTGGTGGACCTGCGGGGCTCCACCGCCCAGAATGATTACAGCGCCCTGGAGGACCGGGTGCTGGAGATCAAGGGGGGCGTGCTGCGCCGGGAGTACTCCTACGGGGCCGAGCTGACGGAGGAGGACCTGACGAACCGCCTCAGTGAGCTCACGGCCGAGTACAGCGCCCTCCAGAGCCAGACCTACAACGCCGTGACCCAGATCACCGCCCCCCAGGCGGGCACCTTCTCCGCCCTGGTGGACGG
>CASFKT010000293.1 GCA_949295195.1 uncultured bacterium
AGATATAGCCGTTGTCGGTGGACCCTATGCCGTCCTCGAAGAAGTGGTAGACGATGCCGTCCACCTCCCAGGCGTCGCCCGCGATCTCCATGGTCAACATGTCGCCGGTGTCGCCGGTGTCGGACTGATCGCCGCTGTCGTCCTTGCCCCCGCAGCCGCTCAGCAGGCTCAGGGAGAGGACTATGCTTAGGATCAGAGCAAAGATACTGTAAAACTTCTTTTTCATCTGATTTCCTCCCGTTTGTTTTTGGGTGGGCCAGGGATGGAGGGACCCATCCCCGGCCGTGTCAGGGCTCAGGGACCGTGGACTCAGGGCGTGTACCACGCCTCGTCCACGTAGTAGAATTCGCCGTCGTTGTCCTCCAGGGTAAAGGTGTCCTCGTCCGCGTCATAGGTGCCCGTCACTTCCATGCCGTCCATCTCGATGGTCAGCTCGTCGCCGTCCATCTTGAACTCAGCCTCATCCGCGCTATCAAAGTCGGAGATCACGCAGGTGCCGTCCTCGTAGAAGACGATACTGACCGCGATGTCGTCGTTGTCATAGGCGCCCTCGGGTGCGGGGTCGTCGCCGCCGCAGGCGGTCAGCAGACACAGGGAGAGGGCCAGGATCGTGCCGAGAACAAGACTCAATTTCTTTTTCATGTCGATTCTTCCTTTCATAAATCCATAAACTTATTTGTTTGCGTCAATCCTTACACTTCGTCCGGGATCATGGAGTTGATGGTGCTCTGCATCAGGATCCAGCCCACAAAGCCCAGCTGGATCACGGCCAGGATCAGATAGAACACGCTGCGGTTCTGGGTGGGCATGCTTCTCTTGGCCAGGGCGGCATCCAGCAGGCCACCCATCCTGTAGGCCCAGAGGAATCCGTAGATACCCAGGGTAACGATGGTCAGCAACACCACCACGAGGCCGGAGGTCTTCTTGGGCGGGTCTGCCAGCTCATTGACGCAGTTGTTGATCTGCGCCAGCCAGTAAAAGCCATAGAGTCCAAAGGTAACAATGGAAAAAATGACACACAGCGCAACATTTCTCTTTTTCATGGTGATCTCTCCTTTTTGTCTAATTTTTTTGCAGGTCATATATGTTCATCCGCTTCGCGGGGACTCCTTTGGTCGTCAGCCCACTCCCTCGTTGACAAAGCGCAGGAACGCATCCATATTCGCGTCGGCCTGATGCTCCATCTCCGTGGACAGGGGCAGGTAGAAGTAGGCGCCGCTCACCTCAGTCTGGCCCGGTTCATCCCAGCTCATGTTGTCATCCCAGGTCACGTCCACCAGCACCGGCTCGCTGCCGTCGCAGGGGTAGATCACGTTCCATGCGTGGCTGCTCTCCTCCGTCTCGTTTCCCCACACCCAGGCACAGTTGATGCCGGCGTAGTGGGCGATAAGGGCGAAGGCCCGGGCGTAGGCGGCGCAGACCGCCGTCTCCTGTCCCTCTCCCAGCACATTGTAGGCCTCCTGCAGAGAGTCATATCTGGAGGAATAGAGCATATCGTTGGGGTCGTAGCCCATGGGGTCATAGGTCACCTGGCAGGCCACATAGTCGTGGATCTCTCTGGCGTACTCCATCTCGCTCTCATAGCTTGCAAAGCCGCCGATGGGCGCCGGATTCTTCATCACATACTCCAGGGCCTCGGCCCTGGCCTCCAGATCCCACTCCGGGTGCTCGTACCGCAGCTCCACCCGGGCGAAGACGCTGTCCGGGTCGCCGTCCTCCTGGATGTACATGTCCCAGGTGTGATAGGCGCTGAACAGGTAGTAGGACATAGCGGCGGTGCAGGCGCTGTCCAGCACCACGTGCCCCGCCCCGTCGCTGGGGGCCAACTCCCGGGTCAGGCGGCACTCAAATTCCGTGCGGCCCCACAGCAGGTTCCAAAGGGCGTAGACCGCCACCTCCTCCTGGCTGGCAAACAGGGGCTCCTCCTCATAGATCAGCTCCCGGATGCCCAGCAGGTCTGGCACCAGCTCCGGCACATCCTCCACCGCCAGCTCAAAGTCCTCCGGCATGGCCTCGGGGTACTGCTCCGGCTGGGGCTCGGCGCTCCCGGCATCCTCCTGTCCGTCGCCGGTCTCCGGGCCGGAGCCAGGTAGGACGGAGATCTCTGGGGTAGAGGCCGACGGGGCGGGCACCGGTTGGGAGGTGCTATCTTTTTCCGCCGTCCCGGCCCCGCCGCAGCCGGAGAGCAGGGCCAGGCACAGCAACAGGGACAGCAGGGGCTTCTTCCCTCTCATAGGCTTGCGCCTCCTTTTCCCGCTCCGCTTCACCGGCAGTTCAGGGCGCTTTCCGCATCCCAGGGCAGATCCAGGGCGGGATAATAGTCGTCCAGCGCAGCGAAGGCCTCGCCTCTCGCGTTCACCCCGTCATAGGTGTCCGCCTGGGTGGGGACCGACAAAACCAGTCCGTCATACCAGTCGGGGGCCGTGATGGTGATGGTTTCGGCATAGATGTTGCGGTAGCCCTCCACGTCGTTCCGCCGGCTGCTCTCCACGCCGATGTCCAGTTCCACCGCCCCCTCGGGGGTGTCGAACGCGAAGTAGTAGCTCCCGTCGCTGGTCTCGAAGTTGTCGTTGTCCGGCAGGAGAACGCCGGTGTAGTAGTCGTAGAACAGGTACGAGGCACCCATGGAAACGCCGATGGTAAACATGGGGATGTCCTCCTCGGTAAAGCCCCGGTAGAGGGTGACGACCCGCTCCACATAGCCGTTGCCCAGGTCTTCCTCGCTCTCCAGGTACACGGAGCACACCAGCGGGCCCAGGTTGTAGTACTGGCCGTCGGTATTCATCTCATCCCGATCCCATACTCGTCGAAGTAGTAGTCCGGAGTGAAGTCGGGCAGTTCCGAGGCGAAGAGCCCGTCGCCCTCTCCATCGATGAGGCCGCCCTCCCCGTCCAGGGCAAAATGCTCGCCGCTGTCCAGAACGATCTCCGTGCCCTCCGGGGTATAACTGCCAGCGGTGCAATCGCCGTCCTCGTTGTACATCTCATAGGTTCCGTCGCCGTAGACATACAGCCAGATATCATAATCCCAGTACTCCCAACAGCCATAGAAGTCCTCAAAGTTGACCTCCGGCTCCGACGGGAGCGTCTCCTCCGAGGTGGGTGCCGGCTCCTCCTTGATCACATCCCCCCGGCCGTCCTCCGCGGTCTCCTTTTTCTCACCGCCGCAGCCAGCCAGCAGGGACGCTAGCATGGCCAGGCACAACAGCAGGGCCCAGAGAGTTCTCTTTTTCATATCCATTCTCCTCACAAATCGATTTGATCTGCCTGCCAGCTCCGGGCTCACCACTGAGGC
>CASFKT010000294.1 GCA_949295195.1 uncultured bacterium
CGCCGTGGTGACGGTGGCCGACGACGGCGGGGGGTCCGGCGTGCTCCGCCGGGACATCGGCATGCCCCCGCCCGGGGACATCCGCCACTGCATGGAGGCCCTGGCCAATGTGGAACCCATCATGCAGCGGCTGCTCACCTACCGCTTTACCGAGGGGGGGCTGGCCGGCCAGTCCTTCGGCAATCTGATCCTGGCCGCCCTCAACGGGGTCACCGGCTCCTTTGAGGAGGCGGTGTCCCAGATGAGTCAGGTGCTGGCCATCACCGGCCGGGTGCTGCCGGTGACCAGCGCCGACGTGCAGCTGGAGGCCGTCTTTGAAAACGGCGCCCGGGTGGTAGGGGAGTCCAAGATCTGCGACGTGAAGAAACAGCAGGACTGCCGTATCCACCACGTGGAGCTGATCCCCGCCAAGCCCAAGGCCCTGCCCGCCGCCCTGGAGGCCATCCGGGAGGCCGACCTGCTGCTGCTGGGGCCGGGGAGCCTGTACACCAGCGTCATCCCCAATCTGCTGGTGGCCGGGGTGCCGGAGGCCATCCGGGAGTCGGACGCCCTGAAAATTTACATCTGCAACATTATGACCCAGGACGGGGAGACGGAGGGGTACACCGCCGCCGATCACCTGGAGGCCCTGATGGACCACGGGGCCAAGGTGGACCTGTGCCTGGCCAACTCCGCCCCGGTGGGGGAGGGGCTGGTGGAGCGCTACCGGGCGGAGGACGCCGCCCCCCTGGTGGTGGACCGGGAGCGGATTGCCGCCATGGGCCTGGAGCTGGTGGAGCGTCCGGTGGCCTCTGAGGGGGGCGACTACGCCCGCCACGACCCGGATAAGCTGGCCGCGGCGGTGCTGGAGCTCTACCGCCAGCGGGCCGTGCGCATTTTCCGGGGCAAGAACCGCTATATCATAGAGGAGTGAGGGCATGACCTTTGGAGGAGAGGTAAAAAACGAGCTGTGCCGCCTGGAGGTGCACAAGAAGTGCTGCGCCCAGGCGGAGGCCTACGGGGTGCTGCTCTACTGCAACACCTTCAGCGGGGACGAGGTGCGCATCGTCACTGAGCACGAGGCCTTTGCCCAGCGGCTGCCCGTCTTGTTCAAAAAAGCCTTCCGGCTCACCTTCGACCGCCTGCCCCAGGGGGAGGGAAAGTACATCTTCTCCATCCAGGACCCCGGCAAGCTGGAGACCATCCATCAGACCTACGGCTCGGACCGGGCGGCCCTGGCCCTGCACATCAACTTCGCCGTGCTGGAGGAGGACTGCTGCCGGGCCTCCTTCCTGCGGGGGGCCTTCCTGGCCGGGGGGTCGGTGACCGACCCGAGAAAGGGGTACCACCTGGAGCTGGCCACCTCCCACCACAGCGTCAGCCGGGAGATGCTGGCCCTTATGCGGGAGGAGGACTTCTCTCCCAAGGACGCCCGGCGGAAGGGCAATTCGGTCATCTACTTCAAGCAGAGCGAATCCATCGAGAACTTTCTCACCGCCGTGGGCGCGCCTCTGTCCGCCATGGAGGTGATGAACGCCAAGCTGGAGAAGGACCTGCGGGGGAGTGTGAACCGGCGGGTGAACTGCGACGCCGCCAACCTGGACAAGGTGGTGGAGGCCGCCCAGGCCCAGCTGGAGGCCATCCGGCGGCTGGAGCGGGACAAGGTGCTGGAGAAGCTGCCGGACAAGCTCCAGGAGGCCGCCCGCTGTCCCAGCTGGCGGAGCGCTGCGACCCGCCGGTCACCAAATCCGCGCTGAACCACCGTCTGCGCAAGCTGGTGGAATTGGGACAGACGCACGAAGAAGGAAAGGCGGGGCGCACATGAATTCGAAGCGAAGCGTAGAATTCCCGCAGGGCGAATTTACTTCGCCCGAGGATTTCAAAAAACGGGCCCCCACAAAATCTATGATTTTGTGGGCTGACCCGCCGGTCACCAAATCCGCGCTGAACCACCGTCTGCGCAAGCTGGTGGAGCTGGGCAATCCGGGGGAAAAGGAATAAGGACCGTATGCTTCATATGATATGTTACCTGGCCGCGGCCGGGCTGAATCTGGTGTGGCTGCTGCTGGGGGACGAGCTCCATCTGACCCACCAACTGGCTGTCCCGGTGCTGACCGTGGCTATTGCCGGGGCGGGGGTGCTGCTGCGCCTGCGGACCCTGCCCCGGACGGCCTGGCGGCGATACCTGCGAGGGAGCTTGTGGGTGCTGCTTTGCTACTATTTGTTCCTGCTGCTGATCCTGCTGTTTTTCGGTGGCCTGTTCCACATGGACCGGGGCTGGGGAGGCACCGTGAACCTGGAGCCCTTCCATACCATCCGCAATTACATCCGCTTCTACCGCAACACCGGCAGCTATGTGAGTATTATGAACCTGCTGGGCAACGTGGCCATCATGGTCCCTCTGGGGGTACTGCTGCCCCTGCTGTTCCGGGGAATGCGGCACTTCTGGACCTTCCTGCCCCTGGCCGCCCTGGTGTCCGTGGGGGTGGAGTACATCCAGTGGCGCACCGCCACCGGGGCCGCCGACGTGGACGACTCCATTTTGAATTTCCTGGGGGCCTTTTTGGGGTACTTCTTTGTGCGGGTGTGTCAGATGGGATATACCGCCTATGTGCGGCGGCGTCAGAGAGGAGAATTGCCGTGAGTGAGACCATGAAATTCCGAAAGGCGGTCCCGGGGGATGAGGGACTGATTTTGACCTTTATCCGCGAACTGGCCGACTATGAGGGGATGCTGGACCAGGTGGTAGCCGATGAGGCTACCCTCCATACCTGGATCTTTGAAAAGGAAAAGGCGGAGGTCCTCTTTGTGCTGGAGGGGGAGACTGAGGTGGGATTCGCCCTGTTTTTCCACAACTTCTCCACCTTTTTGGGCCGGGCGGGCCTCTACCTGGAGGATTTGTACGTCCGGCCGGAGTGCCGCGGAAAGGGCTATGGAAAGGCACTGTTTCGGAAGCTGGCGCAGATCGCCCTGGAACGGGGCTGCGGCAGGATGGAGTGGTGGTGCCTGGACTGGAACCGGCCCTCCATTGATTTTTATACCAAGGGCATGGGGGCCGAACCTATGAGCGACTGGACGGTTTACCGCCTGGCGGGGGAGACCCTGAAACAGGCGGCAAATCAGCCATAAGTACTGGGGGCGCGCTGGATTGCTGATTGAACGTTCCCGGGCGGCCCGGTGTGCCGCCCCTACGGACCTCATCCGCTTCGCTTCGCTCGACATCTCCCCTTGATAAGGGGAGTCGGCCCCTAAAGGGGAAGGCTTTCGGGCGGCTGATAGCCGCCCCTACGGCGGATCAAGAGGCGGTCGTGTTCTTCTCGTAGGGGCCGGACACTGGCCGGCCCGCAGATATACGCGGCGCGTCCAGGAGGCCGCGCCCTACAGCCCAGCACCAGCCGCCGCCTGTTCGGCAAAGCCAGGCGCAGTTGTAAAACCGCACCAACTGTAATTTTGGGAAAACCAAGCCCCAGTGGGCCGGCGGGAATTTAGACCGCCACTCAGATTTTGTACGCCAGAAATTTTTAACATATTCCCAGGTGCGCGTCCCCCGTAATGGGGGGCTGGGGAAAAGGCGAATATGAGCGCGGAGCGCTCATCCTGAGCCGTTCCCCAGCGTCTTTTGGTTCCTTTTCCACGTGGAAAAGGAACTCGCCCCGCAGGGCGAAAATCCCTCGTAAAAGCAGAGAAAAGGAGAACCACCATGTCCTTTGTCCACCTACATCTACATACTGAGTTTTCCCTTCTGGACGGCGCCTGCCGGATCAACAAGCTGGTCAAGCGGGTGAAGGAGCTGGGCCAGGAGGCGGTGGCCATCACCGACCACGGCGTCATGTACGGGGT
>CASFKT010000295.1 GCA_949295195.1 uncultured bacterium
CAGCTGTTCCAGCGGGGCGCGGACGGCGGCCGGGTGGGGGGCACAGCCCCCGGAGACCACGGCGGCAGGGGTGTCCGGGGCGCGGCCCGCCGCTATCAGCCGTTGGACGATGGCGGGGAGTTGGGACAGGCCCATGAGAATGACCAGGGTGCCCTCTATTCCGGCCAGCCGGTCCAGCTGGTCAGAGGCTCCATCTTTTGTGTGGGCGGTGATTACATGGAAGCTGCGGCTCAGCCCCCGGTGGGTGACGGGGATGCCCGCCTGGCCGGGGATGGCGATGGCGGAGGAGATCCCCGGCACCACCTCAAAGGGAATTCCCGCCCCCTGGAGGGCCTGGATCTCCTCGCCCCCCCGGCCAAAGACGAAGGGGTCGCCCCCCTTCAGGCGGACCACCGTGTGCCCCGCCTGGGCCAGGGAGATGAGGGTTTGGGAGATGTCCTCCTGGGGGGCGGAGTGGCGGCCCAGCCGCTTGCCCATATAGAGCTTCCGGGCCTGGAGTGGGACCGCGTCCAGCAGCTCCGGGGCGATGAGGTCGTCGTAGACCACCGCGTCACAGGTCTGGAGCAGCCGGTATCCCCGGAGGGTGATCCACTCGGCGGGGCCGCACCCGGCCCCCACCAGATAGACGCGGCCTGGCGGTTGAATCATGGCAGTTCCTCCTCACAAAACTGGCGTAAAAGGGATTCGGTCTCCTGGAAAGTGAGCGGCCGCCCCCTTTCCAGGGCGGCGGAGAGCAGGCGGGAGAACCAGCGCCTCCGCTGGGACGGGGGCAAGGTATCTTTTCCCTTTTTCCGTTGGTCCTCCAGCCAGTCCAGAATGGGCTCCAGGGATTTGGGGAGCTGCCCCTCCAGGGTCCGGCGGACGTGGGCTGCTGCTGCAGGGCTGGCCCCGCCGGTGGAGATCCCCACCGACAGCCGCCCCCGGCGGACCACGGCGGGAAAGAGAAAGGTGCTCTCCTCCCGGCTGTCCGCCACGTTCACCGGAATGGCGCGCTTCCGGCACAGCTGGGCCACGGTGCGGTTCAGCGCCCGGTCGTCTGTGGCGGCTATCGCCAGGGAGACCCCCTCCAGCAGATCCGGGACGAAGGGCTGCCGCAGCAGCTCCGCCCCGGACAGCTGCTCCAGCTCGGGGACAAAGCGGGGGGCGCACACCAGCACCCGGGGGCCGTAGTCCAGCAGCACCCGGGCCTTCCGGGCCGCCACCGGACCGCCGCCCACCACCAGGACCGTTTTGTCATTCAGGTCAATGAAGAGGGGAAAGCAGACCATACCCCGGGCTCCTCTCAGTCGTAGTAGTACCGCCAGCCCCCCTCCGTCCGGATGCGGTTGAGGGGGGTGCGGAAAGTCTCGGTCAAAATTCCGGAGGAAAACAGCTCCTCCGGCGTGCCCGTCTGGAGGAGGCGGCCCTCAGAGAGCACCGCCCCCCGGTGGGCGAACCGCAGGGCCAGGCACAGGTCGTGGAGAACCAGCACCACCGCCCTGCCCTCCCGGGCCAGGGCCTGGGAGAAAGCCAACAGGTCCAACTGGTGCTGGATGTCCAGATAGGTGGTGGGCTCGTCCATGAGGATGGTCTGGGTGTCCTGGGCCAGGGCCATGGCCAGATACACCTTCTGCCGCTGGCCGCCGCTGAGGGTCTGGACGGGCAGCTGGGCCAGCTCCCAGGCGTCCGCCTGCTCCAGGGCCTTTCGGGCGGCGGCGTGGTCCTCCGGGCGGTACCGCCGGGGGTAGGACAGATAGGGGAACCGGCCGTGGAGCACCATGCGGTAGGCGGTGATATTGGGGACGGTGCGGGACTGGGGCAGATAGGTGACCTTCTGGGCCAGCTGCCGCCGGGTGAGGCGGCCGGCGGGCTGTCCGTCCACCAGCACCTGTCCCCCGGCGAGGGGCTGGAGGCCGGCGATGACCCGGAGCAGGGTGCTCTTGCCGCAGCCGTTGGGGCCCAGGAGGACCAGCACCTCCCCGGGGTTCAGGTCCAGGCTCACGTCTTGTACCACCAGGGGACCGCCGTAGCCCGCGGAGATATGTTCCAGCTGAATCAAGAGATTCTTCCCCCTCTCTGCCGCAGAAGCAGCCAGATAAAGAAGGGGCCGCCAGCCAGGGAGAGGACGATGCCCACCGGGATCTCATAGGGGGCGAACAGCACCCGGGCCAGGAGATCGCACAGGGTGAGCAGGGACGCGCCCCCCAGGGCGCAGGCCAGCAGCAGGGGAAGGCTGTCCTCCCCCACCGCCCGGCGCATGATGTGGGGGAC
>CASFKT010000296.1 GCA_949295195.1 uncultured bacterium
TCCGGTGCGGCGGCCCAGCTCCACCGCCCCCTGGATGGCCCAGTTGTCCCCCTCGGTGCCGCAGGAGGTAAAGAAAAGCTCCTCGGGCCGGCACCCCAGTCCGGCGGCCGCCTGGGCCCGGTGGCGCTTCACCGCCTCCGCCGCCTGGGTCCCCAGGGCGTACCGGGAGGATGGGTTCCCCCACCCCTGGGTCATGGCCTCCACCGCCGCCTGGACGGCCTCCGGCCGCACGGGAGTGGTGGCCGCGTTGTCAAAATAGTGGATCAAACTCCGTCACCTCGGAATATTGGATTCTGGTGGGGCATATCCCCTAGGCCTTGTCTGGCGAAAAAACCCCTCGCCGTTTGGCACATTTCCATGTTTCAAACAAGGCCTAAAATATATCATTTATTGTATGCGCCGCCGGGAGGAAAGTCAAGGCGGCCGGGCAGTCTTGCAAAGGCAGGGGTCGTTGGGTATAATAGCGGGAAGAGACCCGGACCGGGACAGGAGAGGATGGAAGCCCATGGCGCGGAGAAAACAGGTCCTATATTGGTTCGTGCTGGCCCTGCTGCTGGCCGGGTGGCTGTACATCGCCTGGAACGTGCCCTACACCCACGACGACTGGGACTGGGGCCTCCCGGAGGGGCTGGAGCGCTGGCTGGGGCTGGAGCGCTGGCTGTCCGGGACGCTGAACAACCGGTACGCCGGCACCTTTTTCGTGCTGGCCATGACCCGCTCCCAGTTGGTGAAGACGGCGGTGATGGGGGGCTGCATGTTCCTGATTCCCCTGCTGCTGGGCCGCGTGGCAGGCCGGGGACAGCCGGACCGGGCCTTCTCGGTCACGGTACTCACCGCCGCCCTGCTGTTCACCACCCCCATGGACTCCTGGCAGCAGTCCCTGGGCTGGGTGTCCGCCTTCGCCAACTTCGTGGTGGCGGCCGTGTTCCTGCTGCTGGCGCTGCTGCTGTGGCAGCGGTCCTTCTCCGCCCCCCTCGCCAGGGGCCAGGGTGCAAAGCTGGGGGCGGTTCTCTTCTTCCTGTGCCTGGCCGCACAGCTCTTTGCCGAGCACCTCACCCTGATCCTCCTGTGCGCCGCCCTGGTGTGCGCAGGCTGGGCCCTGTGGAAGAAGACCGCCCGCTTCCCCATTCTGTGCTCCCTGGCCGGGTGCCTGCTGGGGGCCGTTCTCATGTTCCACAACCCCCTCTACGGGGAGCTGGCCGCCAGCGGCCAGGCGGTGGACGGAATCCGGAACCTGATCGCGGAACCGGGACAGGGCCTGCTCCCGGCCGCCTTGAAGCGCTTCTTTGGGGAGGTGCTCCCCTGGCTGTTTGAGTGCTTCCCCGGGGCGGCGGCCCTGGCCTCGGCCGGCTGCCTGTGGCGCCTGGTCCGCCGGGGGACGCCCTGGTTCCTCACCGTCCCCGCCGGGCTGTGGTCAGCCTATTACTGCGCCCAGAACTGGCTCTACCTGAACCAGCTCCACCTCTGGGGGGAGTGGACCTACCCCTGGCCCCTCCTGCGGGGACCGGGAGCGGCCATTCAGCTGGCGCTGATGGCCGCCGTCCTCCTCACCGCCCGGGAGAAGAACCGCCCCACCTGGCTGCTCCTGCTGGCGGCGGCGGTGGGGCTGCTGGCCCCCTTTGCCCTGCTCCGGGACAGCGGTGCCCGGTGCGCCTTCCTGTCGGCGGTGGTGCTCATGGCGCTGGGGGCCTCCCTCCTCTTCGACCTCCCCTGGTCCCCTCTGCTCCAGGGGGCCGCTCTGGCGGGGCTGGCGGCGGGGCTGGCCTTCCACCTCCACGCATACGCCGCCATCGGCCGCAGCGAGGCCATCCGCCAGGACCAGATGGCCCAGGCCGTCGCCCAGGGGGCGGATCAGGTGGTGCTGCCCACCGAGGGCTGGGCCTACTGCTACTGCTGGCAGCGCAACCCCTCTCAGATGCGGGCGGACTACTTCCGGCAGTTCTACGGCCTCCCGGCGGACATGGAGCTGGTTTTCCTCCCCCGGGGCTCCTCCGAGCTGTGGCCGGAGGTCCCGGACGCCATGTGGGCCGGGGCGGTGTACCTCCCGCCCACAGAAAGTTAATGGGATTTTTCCCTCCCCACTGGTACAAGGCCTTTCATCTGTGTTATAATGAGGTCCAGAGAGATTTTGGGGCCGGCCCGCCCTATGGGCCGGCCGTTGAAAGGGGTGACCGCTCTTGGAACGGTCGATCTGCTATGTAGTGGGGGCCATGCCCCTGTCCTGGTCCCTGTGTCCCCACCCGGGGACACAGGACTTTGTCATTGCCGCCGACAAGGGGTATGAGGCCCTGGAGGCCTATGGGGTGCCCCCCGACCTGGTGGTGGGGGACTTTGACTCCCTGGGCCGGCGGCCCAGCCACCCCAATGTGATCCAGCTCCCCTCGGCCAAGGACGACACCGACATGGTGTACGCCCTGCGGGAGGGTCTGGACCGGGGCTTCCGCCGCTTCGTCCTGCTGGGGGGCGTGGGGGGCCGTCTGGAGCACACCCTGGCCAACCTCCAGGCCCTCTCCTGGCTCACCACCCAGGGGGCCCGGGGCGTTCTGGCCGGAGAGGGGACGGTGGCCACCGTCCTCCGGGACGAGACCATGACCTTCCCCGCCGGCCTCACCGGCTTCTGGTCCGCCTTCTGCCTGAGCGGAACGGCGGAGGGGGTCACCCTGCGGAATCTGAAATTCGAGCTCACCGACCACACCATCTCCGCCGACTTCCCCCTGGGGGTCAGCAACGAGTTTCTGGAGCAGCCCGCCCAGGTGTCCGTCCGCAGGGGCGCCCTGCTGGCCATGTGGCGGGAGCAGGGGGA
>CASFKT010000297.1 GCA_949295195.1 uncultured bacterium
GCTCGAGGGGGCGGCAGCCCGCCTCGAGTGGGATCGAATGCCCTGAATGCCTTGCATGGCAAGGCGTTCAGCGAGCGCAGCGAGGACTTTTCCGCCGCGTGGCGGCGGGAAAGTAACGGCATTTTTATCGGATGAAGTTGGTGCGCTGGAAGGGCTCACGCTCCGGGATGCCGAAGGCCTCCTTGCCCAGCTGGATGCTCTTCATCAGGAAGACCATGTTCCGGGCCAGAGTGCGCATACCCTGGAGGCCCTCCGCGTCCTGAGAGGCCTCTCCGGGTTCCCGGCCGTGGATGCCGTTCCAATACTGGCCGGAGGCGATGGGCATGCCGGAGATGCCGAAGAACTTGTTCAGCTCGTCGTAGGTGGCGGTGAGTCCGCCCCGGCGGGCGGCGGCCACGGCGGCCCCCACCTTCATGGTCTTGTCGAAGTGGGTGCTGTAAAAGAGCCGGGTCAGGAAAGCCACCAGGGTGGCGTTGGCCGAGGCGTAGTACACCGGGGTGCCCACCACCAGGCCGTCGCAGGCCTCGAACTTGGGGGCGGTCTCGTTTACCAGGTCGTCAAAAACGCATTTGCCAGCCTCCATGCACTTGTTGCAGCCGATACAGCCCCGAATGTCCTTATTGCCTACGTGGACGGTCTCCACCTGGATGCCCTTCTGGACGAAGATATGCTCCATCTCGCGGAGGGCGATGGCGGTGTTGCCGTTGGGCTTGGGACTGCCGTTGATCATTAAGACATTCATTGTGACAAAACCTCCTGAAAATAGAAACGAGAGAAGTGTACCCCTCTGTCAGCAGCACCATCATATACCCTGGAGTGCACTCCAAGTCAAGAGAGGGGCGTCGTTTTTTCCGAAGGGGAAGAGAGAACCTCCATCCGGGTGCACACCCGCTCCAGAAGGGGGGCGCTGTGGCTGACAATGAGCAGGCCCAGATTCCGCCGCTCCGCCTCCCGCAGGAGGAAATCCCAGATCTGGGCCTGGGTGATGGGGTCCAGCATGGCGGTGATCTCGTCGCACAGCAGATATTTTGTAGTGCTCCCCAGAGCCCGGGCGATACAGAACCGCTGGAGCTCCCCGCCGGACAGCTCCTGGGGGTAGCGGCGCAGCCACTGGGGCTGAATGTGCAGCTCCTCCAGCAGGCGTTCCTCCACCGGTCCCGCCTCCTTCAGGGATACCTCCAGGGGAAGGAGGGGGTCCAGCACCGTCTCCGGGTGCTGCCAGATCATCTGGACTGGGCAGGCCCCACGGTACTGGGACAGGGGGAGGCTGTCCAGAAGGACCTCCCCCGCTGTGGGCCGTTCGTACCCCGCCAGCAGCTTGCACAAGGTAGTCTTGCCACGGCCGCTGGGGGCGGTGAGGCCTACACGCTCCCCGGGTTCCAGGGTGAGGTTCACGTGTTCCAAAACGGGTCCCTTCCCCCGGCGGGGGTAGCGGAAGGTAAGGCCGCGGGCCTCCAGGCTCATGGGGTATCTCCTCCTTCCGGGGTATAGCAGCGGACCATGCCGCCCGCCTGAGGCACATAGGGGACAGGCCCGCCGGACCGGCACCGCTCCTGACAGCGGGGGCACCGGGGGGCAAACTGGCAGCCGTCCAAAATCTCCCCGGGGTAGGGCTGGATGCCGGGAATTGGATTGAATCCGTTCTGAGGCAAAGCGCCCCACAGGGCCCGGGTGTAGGGGTGGCGGAGCTTTCCCGCTGAAAAGTCGGCGGAGTCCGCCTCCTCAATGGTCTCCCCGGCGTAGAGGACCAGCACCCGGTGGGCGATGGTGAGGGCCAGCTCCAGGTCGTGGGTGATGAGGAGCACTCCGGCCCCCTCCTCCGCCAGCTCCCGGAAATGGCCCAAAATCCGGGAAGCGGCCCGGGCGTCCAGGCCGGGGGTGGGCTCGTCAGCGATGAGCAGCTTGGGGTGTTCCACCGCGGCGGTGGCGATAAGCACCCGCCGGGCCATGCCGCCGGAGAGCTCAAAGGGGTAGAGGTCCTCCGTCTCCGTCCCCAGGCCGTACCGGGCCAGGACGCTCCGGCTCTCATCCCGGGCGGCGGCGTCCCGCCGCCCACGGCGCACCTGGGGGCCCACCGTCATCAGGGGGTCCAGGTAGGTGACCCCCTGGGGGACCAGGACGATCTCCCGGCCCCGGAGGGTCTCCGCCCGTTTTTGGGTGAGGGGTTCCCCACGGTAGAGA
Organism: uncultured bacterium; assembly: GCA_949295195.1. Taxonomy (GTDB): domain Bacteria; phylum Bacillota; class Clostridia; order Oscillospirales; family Oscillospiraceae; genus Lawsonibacter. The sequence goes on from CASFKT010000297.1 coordinate 2,182, forward strand.
ATGGTCCCCTCCATGGCGCTGTTGTAGGGGAGAATGCCCAAAATCCCGTGGGCCAGCAG
>CASFKT010000298.1 GCA_949295195.1 uncultured bacterium
ATTGAGACCCGCTATCCCCTGGGGATGGAAAAACAGCTGGTGCGCACCATCACCGGCCGGGAGGTGCCCCCGGGCCAGTCGGCCGTGGATGTGAAGTGCGCCGTGTTCAATGTGGCCACCGCCTATATGGTCCGCGCCGCCCTTCTGGAGGGGCAGCCCGTCACCCACCGGGCGGTCACAGTGAGCGGAGGGGCCGTAGCCCGGCCCCGGAACCTGTGGGTGCCCATCGGGACCCCTCTGCGCTGCCTGCTGGAGTCGGCGGGGGGGCTGAAGGAGGAGCCGGCCATTATCCTCACCGGCGGCCCCATGACCGGGACGGTCCAGACGGATCTGGAGGCCCCGGTGGTGAAAAACACCAACGCCCTGCTGTGCCTGACCAAGCAGGAGCACGGCGGCGCGGATCAGCCGGAGACGGTGTGCGTCCGGTGCGGGCACTGCGTCTCCTCCTGCCCCATGAACCTGAACCCGGCCTTTGTCTACCGGGCCATGCGCATGGGAGAACAGGATCGCCTGCCTCAGCTCCATCTGGAGGACTGCATGGAGTGCGGCTGCTGCAGCTATATCTGCCCGTCCCATATCCCCCTGGCGGATCTGGTGCGGCAGGCGCGGACCATTCTGGCGGAAGGAGGGGAACAGGCATGAGCGGACCCACCATTCACCGGACCTCCCCCCAGATTGCCCAGCCGGCCACCATCTCCTCCACCATGCTGGACGTGATCATCGCCCTGGTCCCCGCCCTGGCTATGGCGGTCTTTCTGTTCGGCATCCGGGTGCTGGCCCTGACCGCGGTATCTGTGGGTACCTGCGTACTGGCCGAGTACGGCTACCGCCGCCTGCGGGGACAGAGCAATACCATCGGCGACCTGTCCGCCTGCGTCACCGGCCTGCTGCTGGCTATGAGCCTTCCGGTCACCGCCCCCTACTGGGCCCCTGTCCTGGGGGGGCTGTTCGCCATTGTCATCGTCAAGCAGTTTTACGGAGGGCTGGGCCGCAACTTCCTCAATCCCGCCCTGGCGGGCCGGACCCTGCTGTGTACCTTCCCCGGCCTGATGACCAGCTGGGTGGACGCGTTCCAGCGGCCCGGCCTGATCCACGGCGTGGACGCCGCCTCTTCCGCCACGCCTATGGCCGTCCTCCACGCCGGAGCAGTGCCGGACCTGACTCTGGGGCAGATGCTGCTGGGCCAGCACGGCGGCGCCATGGGCGGCGTCCCTGTGCTCATGCTTCTGCTGGGCGGACTGTATCTGGTCTCCCGGCGGGTCATCACCCCCCGGATTCCGCTGGCCTATTTGGGGACGGTGGCCCTGCTCACGCTCCTGTTTCCCAGGGGGGACGAGGGGGCGCTGGCCTGGATGACCGCCCAGCTGTGCTGCGGCGGGCTGGTAATGGGGGCTGTCTTTATGGCCTCGGACTACACCACCACCCCGGTCACTCCTCTGGGACAGACCATCTTTGGCGTGGGCTGCGGCGTGCTCACCGTACTGCTCCGCTATTTCGGCTCCTATCCCGACGGGGTGGGCTGGGCCATTCTGACCATGAATTGCTGCGTGTGGCTCATGGACCGGGCCGCCATCCCCCGGCGCTTCGGCATGGGGCGCTTCGCCCTGGTCCGCTCCTGGGGACAGCAGCTGAGGGAGAGCCTTTCCGCCATCCATTTTGTCCCGCCTAAGCTGAAATTCTTGGCCCGGGCCGGGGACGGCACCATGCCCGGCGAGGGCTATCTGGACGAGCTCAAGGGCAAGGTGCGCCAGTGGGCGGCCCTGGGCGGCGTGTTCCTGGCCGTATGCCTGATGATCTTCGGCGTCCACCGGGTCACCGACTATGCCGCCGTCCGGGCTGAGACCGAGGCCCAGGAGGCCCTGCTGGACCAGGTCATGCCCCAGGCTACCATGCGCACGGAGACCCCCTACTATGCCTCCGGGGCTCTGAGCATTACCGCGGGCTACAACGACAGCGGCCTGGTGGGCTACTGTGTGGAGGTCCAGGCCCACGGCTTCGGCGGTCTGATGACCGCCGTGGTGGGCGTGAACACCAACGGCGAGGTCACCGGCGTGGCCATTACCAGCCATCAGGAGACCGAGGGCGTGGGAACCGACGCCATGACGCAGGAGTATCTGGACCAGTATGTAGGCAAGTCGGGCACCATCCGCACCGCGGGGGACAACTCGGTGGACGCGGCCTCGGGCGCCACCGCCACCTCGGAGGC
>CASFKT010000299.1 GCA_949295195.1 uncultured bacterium
CTTCCCCCTGCCGGAGCGGTACGGGGAAATTCTGGAGAAGGCCCGCTCCTGTGACGCGGCCCTCATCGGCCCCGGCCTGGGGAGAGCGCCCAAGACGGAGAAGCTGGTCCGCGCGCTGCTGGAGGATTTGGAAATTCCCGTGGTGCTGGATGCCGACGGCATAAATGCTCTGGCGGGGCATATGGATATACTGGACGGGCGGAGGGCCCTCACCGTGCTCACTCCCCACGACGGGGAGTTTGCCCGGCTCACCGGGAGCGCCCTGCCCATCCAAAACCGCCTGGAGACGGCCCGGACCTTTGCCGGAGACCACCACTGCATTCTGGTGCTCAAGGGACACCGGACCATCACCGCCGCCCCGGATGGCCGGGCCTGGATCAACACCAGCGGCAACCCGGGCATGGCCAAGGGGGGCAGCGGAGACGTGCTGGCGGGGCTGATCACCTCGTTCCTGGGGCAGAAGCAGCTGATGCAGAGCGGCCGGAGGACGGCGGAGTGGGTGGCCGGAGCGGTGTGGTTCCATGGCTCCGCCGGGGACAAGGCGGCCCAAAAATTCGGGGAATACGGCATGACGCCGGAGGATTTGATCGCCTGTATTCCCGAGACCCTGAAGGAACGGGAGCAGTAGGGGCGGCGCGTCCGGGAGGGGGTCCCTACAAGGTAAATGGAGATCTCCCAGGCGGATGACCACAAGGGTCGTCCCTGCGGGAGGGCGTATCTCACCCGGCATCGCGCCCTGCATCCGGTGAATGTCCGAGGAAGTCGTTGGAACCCTGCCCCCTCATCCGCCTCGCATTCGCTCGGCACCTGTCCCTATCCCCTCTGTCGCTGCGCGACATCTCCCCTTGATAAGGGGAGTCGGCCCCCCGAGGGGAAGGTTTATTGGAAGGGGCGCAGTGTACCGCTCCTACGGAGGAGACCAGACCGGGATCGTTGGTTTGTCAAACCCAGGCGCGGTTGCGGGACCGCAACTGCGGCAAATTTTGCAAACCCAGGGCCCAGTGGCCCGGCGGAAATTTAGACACCTACTCAGACTTTGCGCGCCGGAAATGTTGCAGCACCTTTCAGGAGGGGCCTTCATAAAAGGGGGTCCAGGGGGCGGGCGAATATGGGCACGCCAGTGCCCATCCTGAGCCCACCCCCTGGTGCCTCTTTGGCTTCTTTCTGGGCATCCAGAAAGAAGCTCGCCGCCTCTGCGGCGAAACCCCGGCAAAAATGTTCAGAAAGGAAGATCTGCGGCGAAACCCCGGCAAAAATGTTCAGAAAGGAAGACTTAAGTGCGAAAATCCAAAACAATTTTCGCACCAATGATACTCTCCCTCCTGCTGCTCCCCTCCTGCGGCGGGATGGAGGAACGAAACCAGGCGGAGGAGCTGGCCCTGACCATCCGGGGGGAGTACCTGGCCCTGGACAGCCTGAGCGCCAGCATGGACATCACCGCGGACTATGGGGCGCGGGTCTATGACTTTGCCCTCACCGCCGCGGTCAGCGGGGAGGAAACCGTCCTCACCCTGACCGAGCCCGAGTGGGCGGCGGGCCTCACCGCCCGGATTACCGGGGAGGAGGGCACGCTGGAGTATGACAGCCTGATCCTGGAGACCGGCCCCCTGGACGGGGAGGATCTGTCCCCCATGTCCGCCCTGCCCCAGCTGCTGGAGGCGGCCCGGTCGGGCTATATGGCCGAGTGCTCCCTGGAGGAAGGGGAGCAGAGGACCCTTTTACAGGTGCGGTATGCCGACCCGGACCAGGCGCCGGGGGAGGGGCGGGAGACCACCCTCTGGTTTGACCCGGATACTCATGCCCTGGTGGAGGGGGAGATCAGTGTGGACGGCCTGCGGGTCATCCGGTGTGCCATTTCAGAATTTACCATAGGATCATAGAGAGGAAGCGAGGAGCTTTGGATACCACAAAGATGAGAACCTGGGCGGAGATTGATCTGTCCGCCCTGGAGCACAACTACCGGACCCTCCGGGCCATGCTGGCCCCGGGGTGCCGGTTTTTGGGATTGTGTAAGGCCAACGCATACGGACACGGGGCGGATGTGGTCGGCAAGAAGCTGGAGGAGCTGGGGGCCGAGATGCTGGCGGTGGCCTGCGTCAGCGAGGCCATCGAGCTGCGCCGCAGCGGGGTGACCGCCCCCATCCTGTGCCTGGGGGAGACCCCGGAGGAGTGCTACCCCCTGCTGCTGGAGCACCGCATCACCCAGATGGTGGAGGACCTGGAGACGGGGGAGAAGCTGTCCGCCGCCGCCCAACGGGCGGGGGAGACCCTGACCATCCATGTGAAGCTGGACACGGGCATGAGCCGCCTGGGCTTCTTCTGGGAGACGGACCGGGCGGACGAGACGGCCGATGAAATGGCCCGGCTGTGCCGCCTCCCCGGCCTGGAGGCGGAGGGGCTGTTCACCCACTTCTCCGACGCCGACGGCAGCGAGGAGTACACCATGGGGCAGTTTACCAAATTCCTGGATGCCAAGGCCGCTCTGGAGGCCCGGGGGATCACCTTTAAAATTTGCCATTGTGCCTCCAGCGCCGCTGTGCTAAACTATCCCTGTACCCACATGGACATGGTGCGGCCGGGAATCGCCCTGTACGGCTACTACCCGGCCCAGGAGATGAAGGGGCTGGACGGCCCCGGCCTGGAGCCGGTGATGACGGTGAAAAGCCGCGTCTCCGCCGTCCGCGCCCTGCCCAAGGGCACCTATGTGAGCTATGGCCGCACCGCCCGGCTGGAGCGGGACTCCCTGCTGGCGGTGGTGCCCATCGGCTACGGGGACGGCTACCCCAGAAGCCTGTCCAACCGGATGACCATGAAAATCCGCGGAGCGGAGTGCCCCATCATGGGCCGGGTGTGCATGGATATGTGCATGGTGGACGTGACCGGCGTGCCCGGCGTCCAGGCCGGGGACACCGCCGTGGTGTACGACGGCCCCCTGCTGGAGCGGGCCGCCCAGCTGGCGGGCACCATCCCCTATGAGCTGCTGTGCGCCGTCAGTCCCCGGGTGCCCCGGGTGTACCTGGAGAACCGGTAAGCCTGCCTCCATCAGGAGGGCGGGCGAGGGCCGGCACACATTCCGTCGAACGCACATAGAATGCGCTGGAGCGGCAGGCCGTGTGCCTGCGGCAGGGGAGGAGCGCAGGGAGAATTTTCCGCTCCGGCGGCGTATAATCCCCGACGACCCGTGGGAAAATCCTAGTACAGCGTTACATAAGACCCCTGTGGCCTCGTAACGCGTACTATTTTCCAGCGGAGTGTGAAAGTGTGTGGACAACAGCGTAAGACGAGGCGATATTTTTTACGCCGACCTCAGCCCGGTGGTGGGCAGTGAGCAGGGGGGCGTGCGGCCGGTGCTCATCGTGCAGAATGACAC
>CASFKT010000300.1 GCA_949295195.1 uncultured bacterium
CTTGTCCTCCAGGTGCTCCTCCAGCTCCGCCCGCACCGCCTTCCGGTCCGGCTTGAAGCGGATGCCCGCCGTGGCCTTGTACAGCCACTCGATCACCGGGCCCAGATTGGTTTTCATAGCGTTTCCTCCCCCTCCGCTCTTACTGCAACGCGCCTCAGGGCTCTGTCGCCCACGCCACGGGCCGCTCCCCCATAGAGCCGCCGTCCCCGTCAAACAGCTCTAGCCGGCAGTCCGCCCGGGTGATGGTACAGGTCCGCTGCCGTTCCCCGTCCTCCGCTGCCTCATAGCCGCTACCGAAAAACAGCTCCTGAAGCAGGACGGCCTCCCGGCCGTCCCCGGCGGCAATCTCCAGGCGCAGAAGGCCGGTGTCCTCCAGGCTCCCCTGGGCCCGGAGCTCCGCCGTGCCCGTCTCATAGTCCTGCACCTGCCGGGTGCCCTGGCGCACCAGGCCGCCGTCCAGCTCATAGTCCAGCGAGATGGTCAGCTCTGCCCGCTGGGCCCCCTCCGGCGGGTTGGGGCACAGCCAGGTCCCCTGCTCCATCTGTCCATCCGAGATTCTCTCCGTCCACCGAAACAGCACCGCCCCCCCGTCTAGCGCGGCGTACTCGGTGGGGTAACCGGCCTCGTGCCAGAACAGGTGCGCCGTGCTGGTCCCGGCCTTATAGGCGTAGTTCTCCCCGGTGACCAGCACTGTGGTGTCGTCCCGCCACCACACTCCGTCATCCCTGCACCGGACCGCCCCCGGTTCCAGGAGCAGGGTGCGCTCCAGCCGATGCAGGGCCCCCGCCTCCGTCCAGGCGGGACAGCCCGCCAGCACCCAGGAGCCCAACACCAGCAGGAGGGCGGCACACAGGTTGCGCGCCAGTCTGGCCCGCCGGGACAGGCGGGGCAGGCGGAATTTCTTCTGTCTCATGACTCGGTCACCTCCAGGGAGATGGGGATGGTCAGGTCCGCCCCCATCTCGGTGTAACGCAGGTCCACTCGCTGGGCCGAACGGTCGGTGATCTCTATGGACACCTCATACCGGTCGGTGAAGATGCCGTCGTCCAGCGGGTCAAAATTCACAACGTAATAGAGCCCCCGCTCCGGGTAGACCATGTCATAATAATCCCGATAGGAGAGGAGCACGCCGCCCCGGTCGTCCTGGGCCCACATAGTTTCCTCCACCAGGTAGTTCAGCTGCTCCATGGGCCGGGGGTGACGGACCTCCAGCTGGAGGTATACCACCCGGGACGTCTCTCCGTTGCTCATGGTCACATTCCACAGTTCACCGCAGTCTGTGGAAAAGGTGTACTCCCCCGCCTGGACCGGCCCGCTGTCCGCCAGGGGGCCCAGATAGTCCAGCTCCACCCCCTTGTAGATAGCCGCGATGGGGGGATCAGAGTCGCCGTACCAGGAGTGGGGCCCGTCCAGCAGGTTGGAGATACCGTCCTGATAGGTCCGGTTGGCAAACAGCAGCACCGCCGCCCCGATCACCACCCCCAGCAGCACCTTGGAGGCCAGCCAGGCGTACCCCAGCAGGGGCTTATGCAGCTGGGCCAGTTCCTTCCCGATCTCCTCCGGGTCGCCCATCTCGGCGGCCGCCCGCTCCTTTGCCTCGTCCTCGGTCAGGCCGGGGAAGATGCGCTGAAAGTCCAGGGCCTTGTCCTCCAGGTGGGCCGAGAGCTCCGCCCGGACCTCCTTCCGGTCGGGGCCGAAGCGGATGCTCGCCGTGGCTTTGTCCAGCCAGCCCTCCGCCGGAGCGCGCTTTTCCTGCTCCGCCATGGTTCCTTCCTCCTCTCTGTCATGTACGTGCCCGCAGGCCGGCATTCCCCTGCGCCGTCTCCCCGGACCCAGTCCACACCACATCCCCCTTGGCATCCCGGAGGGTGAGGCGGTAGGGCCAGGAACCGGCCTCCTCCACAAACGACACGTTGTCCCACAGGACATCCATAATGCACCGCTCAGAGTCCGGGTGGTCCTGGTGGGGCGGCAGTTCAAAGAAGAACCAGTCCCCCTCCCGGGCGGCCTGGGCAGAAAACACCTCCCGCTCCGGCACCGTCCACCTCAAAATGTCGCTCCAGGGTTCGATTTCCTCCAGGGTGAGCGCTATCTCCCCGGCGGCCGCCTCCTCCGGCGCGCCCCACAGGGCAATTACGGTGCTCCCGTCCTCTGTGCTCTCGGGCAGAATCACCACCTGCATGGAATCTCGGGGCAGCACATGGGTGATGATCCCAAAGTGGTGAAAAAAGGGGGTTCCGCCGCCGTCCAGCGTGTCCACTTTGCCCACGGTGATCCACCCATCCCCCTGGGTCACGTAGACCGCCGATACGATTTTGTCCATGCGGTACACCAGCTGGGAGGGGGTGAGCAGGTACTGCTCCTCCAGCCGCCGGAACACCCCGTACTTGGTGAGGGGCGGCGTCCCCAGGGCCAGCACCACGGCGGCCCCCAGCACAGCGGCCAGCAGGAAATTCCGCACAATCCTGGCCCGCCGGGACAGGCGGGGCAGCCAAGAAAACCGCTTCATGCCTTCACCCCCTGAGTCAAATCAATGGTGAGGGACAGCTCCGTCCCCGGGAAGTAGGTCAGGCGCACCCACTCCGCCGCCGGGTCAAAGTCCGACAGGGCGATGTTGTACCGCACCCGGTCCGGCCCCTCCTGGTACGACCCCCGGTGACTGAGCATGTCATAGACAGTTCCCAGGCTGTCGGTAAAGGTGAGGTAGCTCCAGAGGTACTCCTGGACCTGCCAGGGGAAGTCCACGTCCAGCTGGAGGTCTATGTACAGGGTGTACTCCCCCGCCTCCAGCCACAGGGCGGCCTGGGACGCGGCAAAGGTTCCGCCCCCCTGGTTCCGGCTCACATCGGGCTCCAGGGGGTATAGAAGCAGACGCTCCCCCTCCCAATTTGGCTCTGCGTCCCCGAAGATCATCTCCCGGGCCTGCTTTCCTTGCCGGTTGTCCTCCCAGCGGTCTCTCCAGTCGTCCAGGGCCCCGTCCAGTATCTGACCGCCGAAGGTGAAAACGCTCACCAGCAGCGCTCCGGCCAGCACCGCCTGGCTGGCCCGCCATAAGTACCCCAGCCAGGGCCGGTGGAGCTGGGCCAGCTCCGTTCCGATCTCCACCGGGTCCCCCATGTCCGCCGCCGCCCGCTCCCGGGCCTCCTTCTCCGTCAGGTCGGGGAAGATGCGCTGAAGGTCC
>CASFKT010000301.1 GCA_949295195.1 uncultured bacterium
ATTTTATAGAGGTCTTTCACGTCAATGAGCATGGCAGTTCACCCCGCTCATCCATAGGCCGATTCGACCAGGTAGTTGACAAAGACCTCCTCGTCCCCGCTGAGACCGCTCTTGATCTCCACGTTGTAGTCGTCGTTCAGGCCGGTCTCCACCTTTACCGGGTAGAAGCCATCTTCGGGAGAGGGATAGTCGGGGGACTCGCCGGGTTCCGGCTCCGGAATCTCCAAGTCCACCGCGTTCTCCGGCCGCTCATCCGCTCGGATAAAAACCACATAATCTGTGCTCGTGCCGTCCTCAGAGGGGATGTTTTTCACGCTCTGCATGGGAACCATCATACAGTCGTCCGACTGGCTGGCCACGAAGGAGTAGTCCAGGTACATACCGGCCAGCAGAGAGCCGTCCTGGTTGTCTACCGTCAGGGTGACGGGGTAGTTGGTCATGCCGTTCTGGCTCTCGGCGGCCCCCATGTTGATGGCGGTGACCGTGCCGGCGAAGGTGCTGCCGTTCCAATCGCTCAGCTCCACCGTCAGGCCCGGCTGGACAAAGGCGATATTTTTATCGTCCACGGTGATATCCACCACCATGTTGGCGGTGTTGGAGATGGTGACCACAGTGTCGCCGCTCTTTACCTCTGTGCCGGGGATGAGGGTGCAGGAAGTGACCGAGCCGTCGATGGGGGAGACAGCGTTGAAGTCAGACAGGCCCTTCTGGGCGTCGGCCAGCTTCTTCTGAGCCTCGTCGATCTCCTTCCGCTTGGACATGATGCTCTCGTCGATGGTGCTGGAGCCCAGGGTGAGCAGGGCCTCCCCGGCGGATACGTCGGCGTAGTCCATCAGATTGCCCTGGGACACCACCGGCCCGGCGGCCTTTGTGACGATCTCACGGGTCTCGTAGTACTCCGTCGTTCCATTTTCATAGGGGTAGATGGCGGAGCCGTCCGAGGCGGTGAGGGTGGCCGAGGCGTTCATCCCGGCGGTGAGGGTGCCCGGGTTTTGAAAGGCAACGACCGCCTCAAAGTGAACCGCCCCCTCGGGGGAGATGAAGCGGACCTTGTTGATTTTCTCCACCGTGCCGGTGTAGGTGCCCATGGCGGTGGGGATGGAGACCTGGACGGACTGGCCGGTGTGGATCTGATCTTCGTAGGCATAGCTGAAGTACAGGGAGAGCTTCAGCTTCTTGTCGTTGACCAGGGTGGCCACCGCGGTCTCCTTGGTCACCTCCTGATCAGGCTGGAACTCCTTCACGTTGATGAGCTTGCCGGCGAAGGGGGCCCGGACGGTGAGGTTGCTGGCATCCTCCAGCAGGGCGGACATCTCCTTCTTCAGGCTGTCCACCTGGGCCTGGGCCTGGGTCACCTGGTCCTGGGCCTCCTGACTGAAGATGGTGTACAGAGGCTGGCCCGCGGTGACCGTGTCACCGGGAGAGACAAAGACCTCCTGCACCGTGCCGCCGGCGGTGAGGGTGATGGCGGCGGATTCCTTGGCCTTGGCGTTGCCGCTGCCGGTAACCTTGCTCTGGATGGTACCGTACTGGACGGCCTGGGTCTGGATCTGGCTGCTGGCGCTGTCCTGTTTGGTCAGAAAGCGGTAGAGCAGAAAGCCGCCCGCCGCCAAAGCCACCACAACCGCGCCGGCAATAGCTGCCTGGCGCACCTTGCGCTTGTTGAACTTCGGCTTAGGCCGGCCCGGCGAAGAGGCCGGGGTCGCGGCTGGAGCGGGCTGGGGAACAGTCACTTCTGGCATGGTATCAAGTCCTCCTGACATAATGTCTGCTGGGTAAACCGCAAAGCGGTTTATCTGCGCGGCACAGCCATACGGGGGGCCGCATTTACAGATCGGTGTATTTTCCTGTTCCATTATAGGTTGCTTTTTCCGGGGAAAGCAATTACAAGGCAATTACAAATACTTAAGAAACACTTAAGGTTTCTTTGGGATTTTTTTCACATACCACAATACATGCCTGTTCCGGCAAAAACGCGGGAAATCTGGGGGAAGCCGTCCCCCGGCACAAAAAAGCTCCGGCGGTCCGCAGGGACCGCCGGAGCGCAGCTTGTCAAAAACTTCTGTAGAGAGGAATCCGCTCAAGTTGGGGCGGGGGAGCTCGAGGGGGCGGCAGCCCGCCTCGAGTGGGATCGAATGCCCTGAATGCCTTGCTTGACAAGGCGTTCAGCGAGCGCAGCGAGGACTT
>CASFKT010000302.1 GCA_949295195.1 uncultured bacterium
TTGGCGCAAATGACAGCAAGAGAGAATTTGCAGTTGAAAGTGGAGAAGAAAGGGGGTATAATCCCCACTGCAAGGTTTTTTGAAGGAGAAAAAACGGGGCGTGATCTGTGGGAACAGGGCGGCGCGCCCCCCGGATAAGCGTAGGATAAAATGAATAATTCTTTGTATAATTCAGTTTTATATGTCAATTTGGAACAGCTGCGCTGGAATGTGCGGACCCTGCTGGGCGAGCTGAAGGGGAAGGAACTGGTTCCGGTGCTCAAGGGCAACGCCTACGGCCTGGGACTGGAGCGGATTGGCCGGGAGCTGGCCGCTTTTGAGGAGATCCACACCCTGGCGGTGGCCCAGGTGTCCGAGGGAGCGGCCCTGCGGGAAGCGGGAGTGGAGAAGGACATCCTGGTGCTGGGGGGGGTGCCGGAGCGGCTGCTGGCCCCGGCGGCGGAGCTGGACCTGACCCTGCCTGTGTGGCGGCTGGGGGTGCTGCCCCAGCTGGCCCGGCTGGGACAGAATCTGGGCCGGCCGGTGAAGGTCCAGGTGAAGGTGGAGACCGGCCTGCACCGGGTGGGGCTGACGCCGGGGGCGGAGCTCTCCGCCCTGCTGGAGGAGTGGCGGGCCGCCCGCCCCTGGGTGACCGTCACCGGGGCGTACAGCCACTTTGCCGACCTGGGGGACCGGGAGCGGACCGGGGAGCAGGTGTGGACCTACCTGTCCGGAGTGGAACAGCTGGAGGCGGGGGGGATGGAGATCCACTTCCGGCACATCTCCGCCAGCGCCGCCAGCGAGTATTTCCCGGAGTACCGGCTGGACGGCGTGCGCATCGGCCGCCGGCTGTACATGGACCACCCCACAAAGCCCCTGGGGACCATCGGGGAGGTGGCCTCCTGGCGTACCTGGGTGACCAACCTGCGGGAGCTGAAGGCGGGGGACGCACTGGGCTACGGGGGACACGTCCGGATGGAGCGGGACGGGACGGTGGCCGCCATCGCCGTGGGCTACGGGGACGGCCTGAGCCCGGAGCTGGTCGGGGCCAATGGCCCGGTGCTCATCCGGGGGCGGCGGGTCCCCATGCTGGCCTGCTGCATGGACCAAACCATTGTGGACGTCACCGGCCTGGACTGCCGGGTGGCCGACGAGGTGACCCTGTACGGGTACGACCGGGCGGGGAATTTTCTCTCCGCCCAGGAGGTGTCCCTCCTCATCGGGGACGACGAGGGGTGCGGGCTCACCTCCTTGCTCAGCGGGCGGGTGGCCCGGGTATATGAGGAATAAAAAAATTCAGGCCGGAGGGGCAACCTTCCGGCTTCCTTTTCGTCTATTCCCATAGGCCGTGTTTGAAACATGTCAAGCAGCCCCGGCGGCGGGCCTTTTTCTGCCATACTGCGTTGATTTTCCCTGCAATACACCAAGGACTGCTGCGTCAAATCGCCTTGTCTGGCGAAAAAATCCCTCACCGCTGGGCACATTTCTATTTTTCAAACAAGGCCTAGCGCAGGTAAAATTTCAGAAAAAATAGATTGAATTTTTTGCAAAATGCGCTATGCTAGATAGGACTGGACAACAGGAGGAGAAGGACATTGAAGAGATTGCGGAGCCTGCTGATGGGGGACACCTTTCCCCGGCTGGCGGCGGACTTCCAGGCCCGGCCGGGGACGTGGCTGTCAAGGCTGGTGTTTTTGCTGGGGCCCTGGGCCAGCTTCTGGATGGTGGAGATTTTAAACGAGAACGACGTGTTCTCCGACCTGTACGGCTGGCAGGTGCTGATGAACCTGATCTGGTATTACATATGGTTCGTGCTGTGCCGCCTGGTGCTGGGGCGGCGGAGGCGGGCGGCGGCCTTCGCCGTCTCGGTCTGCTTCCTGGTGGGGCTGGTGAACCACTATGTGCTCCGGTTTCGGGGGCGCATTTTGTTCCCCGCCGACCTGACCGCCTGGCGGACGGCGGCCAATGTGGCGGACGCCTTCGATTTCTCCATCGACCTGGAAATGCAGCAGGCTCTGATCCTGCTGGTGGCCTATCTGGCCATGGTGTTCTTCTGCGTTCCCCAGAAGAGGCGGGACAAGATGCCCAAGCCCATGGGGGCTGGGCTGATCCTCTTTATCCTGGGCTACAATTTCGCGTTTTTCTGCACCGGCGCCCTCCCGGCTCTGGGGATCTACACCCAGCAGTGGGTGACCCAGGCCAACGCGTGGCCATGCGGTACAGCTCGGTGGACAAGCCGGAGGACTACAGCCACGACAAGGTGTTGGAGCTGATGGAGGAGTACCCTGCGGTGGAGGGGGACGGCTCCGTCACCCAGCCGGTGAATATCATCGCCATCATGAACGAGTCCTTTGCGGACATGACCATATTTGAAAACCTGGCGGTCTCGGAGGACCCCACCCCCTTCCTCCACTCCCTGGAGGAGAACACGGTAAAGGGGTGGATGTACTCCCCGGTGACCGGCGGCGGGACGGCCAGCGTGGAGTTTGAATACCTCACCGGCTTCGCCACCATCTTCCAGCCGCCCCACACGGTGGCCTATCAGCTCTACACCGAGGAGGGCATGCCCTCCCTGGCCGCCCTGGCGGGCAGCCAGGGGTATGAGAGCACCGCCTTTCACCCCTACCAGTCCTCCGGCTGGAACCGGCCCATTGTGTACAGCAACATGCGCTTTGACCACCAGATGTATCAGGAGGACGTGGAGGACCCCTATCTGATCCGCCACTACATCTCCGACCAGTCGGACTATGAGAAGCTCTATGAGATCACCGACGGGGAGCAGGGAGATAAGACCTTTATCTTCAATGTGACCATGCAGAACCACAGCAGTTACGCCCAGGGCTGGAACAACCTGGAGAAGACCATCACCCTCCCGGATGTCCAGAGGGCGGCCGACACCACGGCGGAGCAGTACCTGTCCCTGATCCGGGCCAGCGACGACGCCCTGCGGGATCTGATCGAGCATTACAGCCAGAGCGAGGAGCCCACCATGGTGGTCTTTTTCGGCGACCACCAGCCGCCCCTGAAAAACGCCTTCTACGAGCAGCTCTACGGCAAAAAGCTGTCTGAGCGCACCACCGAAGAGGTGATGCAGCAGTACGCCACCCCCTTCTTCATCTGGACCAACTACGATATCGAGGAGCAGCAGGACGTGGTCATCAGCCCCAATTTCCTGGGGGTGCTCACCGCCCAGATGGCCGGTCTGCCCCTCACCGGGTACATGAACTTCCTGTCCCAGCTCTATGAGGTGCTGCCGGTGATCACCCCGGTGGGCCTGATCTCCGCCCAGGGGGAGTTTCTCACCGAGGAGGAGCTCAATGAGGAGCAGCAGGAGTGGCTCCTCACCTATGAGACGCTGAACTACTGCGGCATGGTGGACCTGTTCGACGAGGCAAGGCCCATGTACTGTCTGGATTAAAAAACAGCCGCCCAACTGGGCGGCTTTCAGGCTGTCGGAAAAGTCTTTGGACTTTTTCGACAGCCTGAAAGAATGCCGATACTTTCCCACCGCTGCGCGGCGGAAAAGTCCTCGCTGCGCTCGCTGAACGCCTTGTCAAGCAAGGCATTCAGGGCATTCGATCCCACTCGAGGCGGGCTGCCGCCCCCTCGAGCTCCCCC
>CASFKT010000303.1 GCA_949295195.1 uncultured bacterium
ATGTAGGGCGCGGCCTCCCGGACGCGCCGCCTCATGGCATTCCGTAGGGGCGGCACACCGGGCCGCCCGCCTGCTTTTACGCCTGGCCGCAGATGGCGTGAATATCCCGGCACAGCTCCTCCACTGCCTCAGGCGTGGTGGCCCAGCTGGTGCAGAAGCGGACGATAGACCGCCCATCCTCCAGGTCAGCCCAGTGGTTGAAGCTGTACTTCCGGGCCAGGGCCTCCCGCTGCTCCCGGGTGAGGACGGGGAACTGCTGGTTGGTGGGGGAATCAAAGGCCATCTCCACCCCGCAGGCATGGAAGGTATCCCGGATGCGCCGGGCCTGCTCCACCGCCTGGCGGCCCAGCTGGAAGTAGAGGCCGTCCTCAAAGAGGACCTCGAACTGGATGCCCAGCAGCCGCCCCTTGGCCAGCATGCCCCCCATGCGCTTGACCATGTACCGGAAGTCCCGCTGGATGGCCAGGTTGGGGATGACCACCGCCTCCCCCAGGAGGGCCCCCACCTTGGTGCCGCCGATGTAGAACACGTCGGACAGCTGGGCCAGGTCGGCCAGGGTCACGTCGTTCTCCGGGGCGGCCAGGCCGTAGCCGCACCGGGCCCCGTCGATGTACAGGGGGATGTGCCGCTGCCAGCACACCTGGTGGATGGCCTTCAGCTCCGCCTTGGTGTACAGGGTGCCCAGCTCAGTGGGCTGGGAGAGGTAGACCAGGCCGGGCTGGACCGTGTGCTCGTGGCTGGGGTCGGTCCAGTGGGCGGCACACAGCTTGGCGATCTGCTGGGCGGTGATCTTCCCGTCTTTGCTGGGGAGGGCCAGTACCTTGTGCCCGGTGGCCTCCACCGCCCCCGTCTCGTGGGTGTTGATATGGCCGGTGTCGGCACAGACCACCCCCTGATAGGGCTTTAAAATGGCGGCAATGACAATCTGGTTGGCCTGGGTGCCGCCGCTCACAAACTCAATGGTGGACTGGGGCAGGCCGCAGGCCTGGCGGATCAGGGTCTTGGCCCGCTCGCAGTGCTCGTCCTTCCCATATCCGGGGGTCTGCTCCAAGTTGGTCTCCAGCAGCCGCTCCAGGATCTTGGGGTGGGCCCCCTCGCCGTAGTCACATTCAAAACGCAGCATATGAAACCGTCCTTTCTTCTCACACAGCACTTGACTGAGTTGTTTTCAAAAAAACCATCCGCGCCCCGGTGGAGCGGTCCGGGTCATACCGGTACCCCAGCCCCTGAAAGGCGGGCAGGCCGTCGGGATGGGCCGTCCCCGTCTCCGCCAGCCACCGGACCATCTCGCCCCGGGCCATTTTGCACAGGGTCCCCTTCTCCACCACCTTGCCGTCGGGGCGCAGCTCCCCAAATACGCAGGTGACCACCCGCAACGAGGGGGGCAGGTGGGGAAGGACCGCCCGGCTGTACTCCTTGGAGGCCAGGTCCAGCACCCAGCCGCTCTCCCCCGCCAGGGCACGAGCCAGCTTGCCGCCCCAGAAGGCGTACAGGTCCCGGCAGCCGTCCACCGACAGCCTGGCCCCCATCTCCAGCCGGTAGGGGGTCACCCCGTCGAAGGGGCGGAGCAGGCCGTAAAAGCCGGAGAGGATGCGCAGATGCTCCTGGAGGAACTCGTATTGACCTGTCTCAAACACCCGTGCGGCCATGGTCTGGTACTGGATGCCCACGTAGGACAGGAGGGCCGGAGTGAGCCCCCACTCCAGGTCCATGGTCCGCAGCCGCTCTACATTGAGGGCGGCAATGGCGTCATTGCACTTCCACAGCTTCTGGAGCTCCGCCGGCGAGAGATTCCGCAGGGCGGAGAGCAGCCGCCTGGTCTCCGGCAGAAACCCGGGCAGCCCCCGGGGCGGCAGGGTGTCTCGGTCCTCCCGCATCTGCTTGGCGGGGGAAATGATGATCCGCATGGCGGCCTCCTTTTGAGGAATTGACTCATATAAAACCGGCGTCTGTTTTATTATAATATTTTCGTGGGAAAAAACAAGAAAAAAAGTCCTTGACCTTGACGGTGCGTCAACTGGTACCATAGGACTCGAGGAGGGATTTGAATGGAATACACGATCCGGGAGCTGGCGGACCTGTCTGGAGTGACCACCCGCACTCTGCGCTGGTACGACCAGATCGGCCTGCTCAAGCCGGGCCGGGTAGCGGAGAACGGCTACCGCTACTACGGCCCGGCCCAG
>CASFKT010000304.1 GCA_949295195.1 uncultured bacterium
GGGAGACTCCCGCAGAACCAGGCGGAGCCTGGTGGCGCAGTGGGCTGCGCTGACAATATTCTGTTCGCCCACCTGATCCCGGATCTCGGCGGCGAGCTTAGCGTAATCACGGATGTTGGCTGACATCCCATTCCCTCCCTTTGAGCCGCTCGCCGCAGGCGCGGCAGGCCTCCGCCCCGCCAGACGGCAGAGGCGGACATGAAATACTTCCGTAGTATTTCCCCGGAGGACGCAAATTTTTCAAAAAATGGGCCGATTCCGCCGCGGGACCGGTATTTTTTAGCGGCAAGATCGGCCTTGTTCCGCCCCTGGCGAAAAAAATCCGCTGGAATCGTCTGATTCCAGCGGATTTCTCCACAGTTTTGCATACAGCTTTTGTGTCTCCATTCGGGCGATGGAGCTATTCCGCCGGCCGGGCCAGGGCGTACCCGTCGCCCGGGAGCTTTACATAGAGGGTCCCGTCCGGCCCCTCCCACAGCATGCAGCCGGCGTACTCCCGGCGGGTGGTATACAGCCCTTCCTGGCTGTCCTCCCCCTCCAGGAAGAGCACGCCCAGCTGTCGGCTGCCCTCCGGCAGGGCGGAGGCCATCTCGCCGGTGAGGGTATACTCCCCCGCGGGGGTGCGCAGCACGTTCTGGGCCGCGCCCCCCTCCTGGGAGGAGGAGCCGCCAGAGCTCTCGTCTCCGGCAGAGGGGTTCTCGGGCAGCGCCTCGCCGCTTCCGCTCCACGAGCCGGAGCCGCTGTCCTGGGCGGCGGACGAACTTCCCGCCGCGCCGGAGGTGGTGTTGTCTCCGCCGCCGCTCATGCCGAAGGGCAGGTAGAGCACCGCGGCCAGCACCAGGCAGGCCGCCAGTCCGCCGGCCAGAGGCCTCCAGTGGGTCCAGCCGAGCCTGCGGGCGGGGAGCCGGTAGTCCTCCGCCTCCTGGATCAGGTCGTCGTCCACCCGGCCAATGGCCTCCAGCAGTTCTTCCCGTGTCATACCGCCACCCCCTCCCGCAGCAGGACTTCCTTCAGACGCAGGCGGGTGCGGTGAAGCCTGGATTTGACCGTGTTCTCATTCATGGAAAACCGCTCCAGGTACCAGTACCGCCGCAGAAACAGCACCCGGTCCAGCTGGGGTTGCTCCCGGAGGAACCGGGAGATGAGGGCTGCGGTCTCCCGCTCCTCCAGGCGGTCCTCCGGCCGGCCGGGGGCGGGGAGGCACTCCCCCAGCTCCTCCAGGGCTGTCTCCACCTGGGGTCCGCCCCGCTTGGCCGCCCGGTTGTACCGCCACCGGTCCAGGGACAGATTCCTGGTAAGTTTTCCAAAGAAGGCGGACAGAATGCCCGGCCGCTGGGGCGGCATGGCATTCCAGGCCCGCAGCCAGGTGTCGTTGACGCACTCCTCCGCGTCCTGCTCCTGGGCCAGAATATTCCGGGCGATGGAGAGACAGAAGGCCCCGTACTTCGTCTCGCTCTCCCGGATGGCCTGCTCGGACCGGGCCCAGTACAGCTCGATGATCTGCTGATCCTCCATGGTACGCTCCCCCTCCGGCCGCCGGAGGCGCTCCGGCGGCTCTTTTCTCTATTATAAAAGACGAAGCGCCCTGGGAAAAGTTGCACGGGGTGAGAAAATTTTTAAGTTTTGATTAAATTTGTGCAACCTGGGCCGTTTTGTTTCGTCTAAAAGTATGATAGGATACCAGTAGAGGAAAACCCGGACACACCAATGAAACGGAGGGATTTTGATGAAACGCACAGCTGCCTTGATTCTGGCCGCCGCGCTGGCGGCCTCCCTGGTCCTGCCCGCCGCGGCGGCGGACGAGGCCACGCAGGACGCCCGCCTGACCCAGGTCACCCAGGCGGTGAAGGACACCCTGGACCTGGACACCTCGGAGTACAGCTCCTTCTACGGGGAGTGCTATGACCAGACTCTGGTGAGCCAGTGGTCCCTGTACTGGGAGGGAAGCACCGGCTCCCTGTCCATCGACGCCCTGGAGGACGGGACCATCACCGGGTACTACCTGTCCCAGGAGGAGGCGGGCTCCGCCGGCCTGCCCTCCTACCCCAGCGGCGACCCCGCCCAGGCCAGGGAGACCGCCCAGGCCTTTCTGGACAAAGTGCTGGACCCACAGCTGGAGTCCGTCCAGCTGGAGGAGTCCTCCGGCTCCGACCGCCTGGGCCGGAACCAGTACCGCTTCTCCGGCAACATTCTCTTTCACGGCCTGCCCTCTCCCCTGAACTGCTCCATCACTGTGGACGGTGGGAGCGGTCAGGTGACCAATTTCCACCGGGATGTGTCCAACGGGACCTACCTGGGGACCGTGCCCAGCCCCACCCCCGCCGTGACCGCCCAGGCGGCCGGCCAGAGCCTGAAGGGCTCCCTGTCCCTGAAGCTGGAGTACGTCCTGCCTGAGGACGGGGGCACCCAGGCGGTGCTGCGCTATGTGCCCGACAGCCGGGACGAGTACTACGTGGACGCCCAGACCGGCGCGCTGGTGAACCTGACCGAGCTGGAAGCAAAGCTGGGCGGCATGGGCATGGGCGGCGGCAGCTCCAGCGAGGACAGCGCCGCCGGAACCCCTGAGAACAGCCTGTCTCAGGCGGAACAGGAGGGTATCCAGAAGCTGGAGGGGGTCATGTCCAAGGAGACCCTGGACGGGCAGCTCCGGGCAGTCACCCAGTACGGCCTGGAGAACTACACCCTCTCCTCCGCCTCCTACCGGCTGATCGAGGCAACCGAGACCCAGGAGGAGCAGGTGCTGTGCACCCTGCGCTACCTGCTGCCCGGAACAGATGAAACCGCCTCCCGCACCTTCACGGTGGACGCCAAGACCGGTCAGGTGGAGGACCTGTGGTCCTACCTCCCCTGGGACGAGGACCAGAAGCCCAGCCTCACCCAGGCGGAGGCCCAGACGCAGGCGGAGGCCTTCCTCCAGAGCTTCTGCCCCGGCCGCTCCGCCAAGCTGGCCCTGTATCAGGGGCCCCAGGGTGAGGTCCAAAGCACCTACTTCTTCACCTTCGCCCGGCAGGAGAACGGGTACTTCTTCCCGGAGCACTTCTACGGGGTGGAGGTCTCGGCGGAGGACGGCTCCATCTGCGGGCTCTCCTACTCCTATGACGACGGGGTGACCTTCGACAGCCCGGACGGCATC
>CASFKT010000305.1 GCA_949295195.1 uncultured bacterium
CCCAGCAGGGAGGTGCCGGTGGCCTCCACCGTCTCCATGGCCTGCTGGACCACCTCCGCGTCCGCCACCACTCCCACGCTCTCCCCGTCCAGGGTGACCGAGTAGGCGGGGGTGTACAGCGTAGTCATGGTCAATGCCACCGCCAGAGCGCCGGAGCAGGCCAGGAAGGTGACCGGACCGGCGGCCCGGTTGCCCGCCACCACATTGTGGAATTGGTGGGTGATCCGGCGGCCGTGAATCCGGCCCCACTCCCGCAGCGCGCGGCGGTAGAGGGGGGCCCTGCGTTTGAAATGGGCCCAGCGCTCCCCCAAGGTCATCCGCTCAGAGGAGGGCCGGCCGGTAAACTTGTGATCGTTCATGATATTCTCCATGCCGTACCTCGCCATAGTTTCCAAACATCCCGTCTGAAAAGTAACAGACCGGAAAAGAAAAGATTACAATTTGGTTACAAATGCAACTATACACGGAAATACGGGCCACGTCAAGACTTTTCCCCAGAGAAACTATGAATTTTCTGCAAATAATCCGGGACAACCTTAAATTTTTTCCACTTTTTGCGCCGGAGGCTCCGCCCGGCCGTCCTGGACGCTGGAAGCCCGGAATGCCTGGTCCGCCCGGTCCATCAGGTTTCGCTCCCCGGCCAGCTCTCCGGAATAGGGGTACCGGGCGGCCGCCTGCTCAAACTCGGCGCGCAGATCGCGGGCCTTCTCCACATCCCGCTCCGCCAGCAGGGCCCAGGCGTAGGCCTGGCGCACCCGGCCGGGGCAGTATTTCCGGGTCTGCCTGCAGTAGCGGCGCACCTCGGGCGTAAAGAGGCGCTCCGCCTCCCGCACCCGGCCCAGTACCAGGGCGCAGTAGATCGCCTCGCAGGTGAGCTCCAGGCGGTGCAGGCCCAGCAGCTCATGGCCGCCGCAGAGCAGCTCCCGGATGGCCCGGTCGGCCTCCTCCAGCTCTCCCCGGGCCATCAGGCGGGAGGCCCGCTGGATGGCCGTCCCCATAATCAGCACGTTTTGCAGGTCGGCCTTGGGGGGCAGGGCAAACCACTCCTCCGGCATGTCGGCCAGGGAGTACCCCTCCTGCAGGGCCTCAACGATCCAGAGCTGGACACAGCTGCACTGGAGGGCCAGGGGGTCTTTTCCCAGATTTCTGGCGTTGTACCCGTCGTTGGCCACGCCGCCCATTTTCATGGGGATCAGGTTGGTCCCGGCAATCCACCCCCCGATCAGAACCAGGGCCCCCGCAAACACCCGCAGCAGCGGGACGCCGGTGAGCAGAAAAACCGGCAGGGCCAGGGCGGACAGCAGCAGATTGGCCAGCCCGCCCCCCAGATGGTACAGGCGGTAAGGGGGGCGCTCCTGGGCGGGCGGGGCCATGAGGCACTGTCCCCCGGTGCCGGGAATGTGGTAGGCGCGCAGCTTCCAGCGGCCGTCCAGCTTCACCAGCAGCACCCTCCCGATACGGAAGGACAGCGCCCGGTAGCCGGTGAGCAGACCGCACACCAGGTGCCCCCCCTCGTGGACCACGATCTGGAGGACATAGGCCAGCACCAACAGGAACAGCAGGACCAAAAGCCCCGGAAGTCCCAGGGCGTCCACCTGACACATGCCCCAGTAGCCCACCACACCGCCCACCAGGGCGGCCAGCAGGGTCAGTCCAACGGTTTTCCAGGGAATCTGTTTTTTCTGTCTCATAGGCGATTCCTCATAAATCAAAAGGGCGGCCGCAAGGGCCGCCCCTATATTCCAGTCTCGGATTCTGTTGTAGGGGCGGATACCATCCACCCGCAAATCGGTCATGAGCCGCGCGGGCGGCTGATGGCCGCCCCTACAGCGTCTGTGTGTCGAGTACGCCGTCCCCTACTGCCCTTTTTATGGCGGCGGGCATTGGGGTCATCTTTCTGTCATAATTTATTTCGTCGCCCAATTCCCCGTGGCCTCGGCGGTGAGGTAGGCGTTGATGAACCCGTCCAGATCCCCGTCCATGACGGAGTTGATGGCGCTGGTCTCATAGCCGGTGCGGTTGTCCTTCACCAGCTGATAGGGCATAAAGACGTAGGAGCGGATCTGGCTGCCCCACTCGATCTTCAGCTGGACCCCCTTCAGGTCGGAGATCTTCTCCGCCTTCTCCTGCATCTGCAGCTCCACC
>CASFKT010000306.1 GCA_949295195.1 uncultured bacterium
AGAGGGAAGTAAGGAGAATTTTATGGATTCTCTCCCAAAACGAAAACAGAATCGTCTGACCGGATACGATTACAGCCAACCGGGGTGTTATTTTGTTACAATTTGCGCCAAGAATCGCCGCTATTTGTTTTGGGACGAATTTGATTGGCGTGTAGGGGCGGATATTATCCGCCCGCATACTATTCCCTTATCTCTCTATGGGCGTATCATTAAAAATGTGATAGAACAGATCCCCGTGCGATATCCAGGTGCTTCTGTTGAAAAATATATCATTATGCCCAATCATATCCATCTCTTACTTCGCATTTCTGTTTCGAACGGGCGGATGATATCCGCCCCTACGTACAGAGTTCCAACCATCATTGGACAGATGAAACGCGCTGCGTCAAAACAAGCTCAAACGGGACTTTGGCAAAAGGGCTACCACGACCATATCATCCGCAGCGAGGCGGACTATCTCCGCATCTGGGACTATATTGACACCAACCCCGCCAAGTGGCGGGAGGACTGTTACTACTGCCAGGCCGAGGGGACGATCTTACTGTGAAGCGCACCTGCTTGTTCCGTCCCGGCCGCCCCTACAACATGCTCGAAACCTGCCCCCTCATCCGTCATGACCTCCGGTCGTGCCACCTTCCCCCAGGGGAAGGCTTACGGGCGACCGCAAGAGTCGCCCCTACGGCGTAACTCGTATAGGGGGCGTCAGCTGAGGAAACCCAGGCGTGGTTTTTGAAGCGCACCCGCGGCAATTTTTGCAGACCCAGGGCCCAGTGGCCCGGCGGGAATTTAGATACCCACTCAAATTTTGCGCGCCGGAAATTTTGCACGATTTCTCAGGCGGGCGTCCCCCGTAATGGGGTCCGGGGTAAGGCGAATATGGGCACGTAGTGCCCATCCTGAGCCGTCCCCGGGGGCGTTTTGGTTCCTTTGCCGCCATGGGCAAAGGAACTCGCCGCCCGCAGGCGGCGAAATCCCCACGTGAAAAGCCACCGAAGCGGCGCGTCCAGGAGGCCGCGCCCTACGAAAAAGTCAAAAATCTCCGGGGCGGCGGGGGCAAGCCCCCGCCCTACCGAGGTGCGAAACGGCGAGAAAGACAGCAAAATCCCCTGTGATAGAAATGAGGAAAACCACATGTCCAAGAAAGAAGAAAAAACCAACGTGATGCGGGTCCTGGATCAAAAAAAGATCCCCTACACCCCCCACACCTACCCCCACGGAGACGGCGAGGCACCGGACGGAGTGACGGTGGCCCAAAATCTGGGGATTAACCCGGCCCAGGTGTTCAAAACTCTGGTGACAAAAGGCGCCTCCGGGGGATACTATGTCTTTGACATCCCGGTGGCGGCCACCCTGGACCTGAAAAAGGCCGCCAAGGCGGTGGGGGAGAAGTCCATCGCCATGCTGCACAGCAAGGAACTCCTCCCCCTCACCGGGTACGTCCACGGGGGCTGCTCCCCCATTGGGATGAAGAAGCAGTTCCCCACCGTGTTTCACCACAGCGCCCTGGACCAGGAGACCATTTTCGTCTCCGCCGGGAAGATCGGCTTCCAGGTGGAGCTGTCCCCCGCGGATCTGATGAAGCTGGTGCGGGGGACCGCGGCGGACGTGACCGCGGCGGCAGAATAACCGAAAGGCAGGAGAGAGACCATGACCATCCGACCGGCCCAAGCGGGCGACTATTCCCAGATCTATTCCCTGGTTCAGACGGCCTTTGCCACGGCGAAGGTCAGCGACGGGACCGAACAGGACTTTGTGCTGGAGCTGCGTCGGCGGGACACCTACCGTCCGGAGCTGGAGCTGGTAGCCGAGGAGAACGGACAGCTCATCGGCCACATCCTCCTCACCATTTTGCCGGTGCCCGGCGCTCCCCAGGGGCTGCGGGGGCTGATGGTGGCCCCCCTGTGCGTCCGGCTGGAGGACCGGAGCCGGGGCCTGGGCGGCCAGCTTCTCCAAGAGGGGGGCCGCCGGGCGGCGGAGCTGGGGTACAACGCCCTGTTTCTGGTGGGCGACCCGGACTACTACGGCCGGTACGGCTTCCAGAACGCCGTCTCCCTGGGGTTCCAAAACGCCTCCGGCGTGCCCGACCAGTTT
>CASFKT010000307.1 GCA_949295195.1 uncultured bacterium
TAGTCGGGGTACATCCGCTTGGCGGAGCACTTGACGGCCAGCTCGGTGATGTAGTCGTACTTGCCGCCCTTCAGGCAGTTGTGCTCGTCCAGCACATACACCAGCTTGGGGAAGGCGGGGGTGATGTACACGCCCTTCTCGTTCTTGATGCCCTCCAGCCGCTGGCGGAGCACCTCCTCTACGATCATGGCGTTCTCCTCCAGATAGGGGTCGTCCTCCTGGAGGTTCAGGAACAGGGTCACGAAGGGGGACTGGCCGTTGGTGGTCATCAGGGTGTTGATCTGGTACTGGATGGTCTGCACGCCGCTCTTCAGCTCGTCCCGCAGGCGGTCCTCCACCAGCCTCTCCAGGGTGGCCTCGTCCACCTGGCCGGCGCACTCATAGGACATGTGCTTGCGGAACTTCTCCCGGCTCCGGCGCAGGTACTTGCCCAGGTGGCGCAGGTCCACGCTCTGGCCGCCGTACTGGTTGGAGGCCACACAGGCGATGATCTGGGTCATGACGGTGCAGGCCACCTGGAAGCTCTTGGGGGACTCGATGAGCTTGCCGTTCATCACGGTGCCGTTGTCCAGCATGTCCCCGATGTTGATAAGGCAGCAGTTGAAGATGGGCTGGATGAAGTAGTCCGCGTCGTGGAAGTGGATGGCCCCCTCGTCGTGGGCTTTGGAGATGTACTCGGGCAGGAGGATGCGGCGGGTCAGGTCCCGGCTCACCTCGCCGGCGATGTAGTCCCGCTGGGTGGCGGCGATCATGGTATTCTTGTTGGAGTTCTCCTCGGCCAGCTCCTTGTTCTCGTTGCGCAGCAGGGAGAGGATGGACTCGTCGGTGGTGTTGGCCTTGCGCACCAGGGCCCGGTTGTTCTCGGCTACCAGCCCCTGCTCCACCAGGTCCTGGATGTCCTCCACCAGCATGCGGGGGCGCTTCAATCCCTCAATGCGGTCGATGATGGCGTCGATGCCCTCCTGGGACAGCCGTTCCTCCTGAGGCACCTCGGCGTTGGCCTTTCCAATGGCAATGGCGATCTTGCTGCGGTCATAATCCACAACAGAGCCGTCACGTTTGATCACTTTCATTGGTCGCTCTCTCCTTCTCTCGGTCCTATGATAAAGCCGGCGGGGCCGGCCGCAGTTCACGGGTCCTGATTATAGCACATGCCGCCCCCCTTGTCCACTATATCTTGTGTTTTTTCCGGTGCAAGTTTTCATTCAATACTAAATGTATATCTGCCTCCCGGCCGCCCTCTGCGGCAGAGTGTAGGAAAAGCCAAGGGGCTCCGGCGGTTGCGCCGGATCGTAAAGTGTGGTATACTTTCAGTTAATCGCGTTCGGCCTTGCCGGAAAGGAGGACCCCTTTTGCACAACACCATTGCCGTAGCCATGAGCGGCGGAGTGGACAGCTCCGTGGCCGCCTGGCTGCTCCGGCAGGAGGGCTGGGAGACCGCCGGTGTCACCCTGCGCCTGTTTCAGCCGGAGGACCTGGCCCCGGGCCGGGGGGTCGCCTGCCACGCCCTCCAGGATGCGGAGGACGCCCGGGCGGTGGCCGCCCAGCTGGGCATTCCCCACTACACCCTGGACCTGTCGGACCGCTTTGCCCAATGTGTCATGGACCCCTTTGCGGCGGAGTATGAGGCGGGCCGCACCCCCAACCCCTGTGTGGTGTGCAACCGGACCATCAAATTCGGTGCCCTTCTGGAGGAGGCGGACAAGCTGGGCTATCCCCTTCTGGCCACCGGCCACTACGCCCAGGTGGAGCGGGACGAGGGCTCCGGCCGCTTCCTGCTGAAAAAGGCCCTCTACCCGGAGAAGGACCAGAGCTATGTCCTCTGGTCTCTCACCCAGGCGCAGTTCGCACGGGTGCGCCTCCCCCTGGGGCGGCTGTCCAAGGAGGAGATCCGGACCATCGCCCAGAAGCAGGGGCTGGTCAGCGCCCGGAAGCGGGACAGCCAGGACATCTGCTTTGTCCCCGACGGGGACTACGCCGCCTTTCTCCAGCACCACACGGGCCGGAACTATCCCGCCGGCCCCTTTCTGGATCAGAGCGGGAACGTGCTGGGGACCCACCAGGGGATCATCCACTACACGGTGGGTCAGCGCCGTGGGCTGGGGGTGTCCTCCAGCCTGGGGCGGCTGTATGTGCAGCAGGTCCGCCCGGAGGACAACGCCGTGGTGCTGGGGGACAACGCCTCCCTGTTCCGCAGAACCCTCACCGCCCGGGAGCTGAATCTGATCCCCGTGGAGCGGCTGGACGCCCCCCTGAAGGTATGGGCCAAAGTGCGCTACCGCATGCCCCCCCAGCCCGCCGTGCTGGAGCAGACCGGCCCGGATACCGCCCGGGTCACCTTTGAGCAGCCCCAGCGGGCCATCACCCCGGGGCAGTCGGTGGTCTTTTACGACGGCGATCTGGTGGTGGGCGGAGCCGTCATCCAGGAAACTTTGGATTCCTGACGGAAATTGAGACTGATTTTAAGTAAGGAGCAGACATTCCATGAGTCAGAAGAAACATAAAAAGCGTCATCCCCAGCAGAAAAGAAATGCGGCCAGCACCCCAGCCATGGAGTCGGAGTTTGCCTCCGACGGCCGCCGCAAGCGCATGAACCGCACCGCCCGAAACCTCCTGCTCCTGTCCCTGGTTTTGGTGGCGGCGGTCAATCTCCTGGTCAACATGGGCATGATGGGACAGGCCATGGCCAACGTCCTCTCCCTGGTGGGCATCATTCTGCTGGTCCTGGCCCTGTGGTTCCAGTTCCGGGACCCCACCGGCGGCGGACAGTCCGGCGTCAACGCCCCCCGGCTGAGATACAGAGGAAGATCCCGGCGGCCGCTGGGATCTTTCTCCTTTTATTCTTGCGTTTTTGGGGAAAATAGGCTATGATAATGTCTGCTGAATCAACCGCTTTGCGGTTGATTCGCGCGGCACGGCTGCGCAGCTCTTCACTTGAACAAAGCCGGACGCCTTGAACGCTTCGGCTTTCAGCTTTGTTCCGCACGCATTATGATAAACGGCTGTTGGGCCGCATGCGGCCCCGTTTTCCCGAGGAGGTTTTTGAACCATGCGAAAAGACATTTTCCTGCCCGTCCTGGCCCTGGCGGGCGGGGCGGTGGGATTCCTGCTGCGGTTGTGGCAGTATGCCTCCGCCTATGATCCGGCCACCGAGCTCTTTACCCATGGCGCCCCTGCCTCTCTGGCCCTGGTGGTTTGGACGGTGCTGATGGGTGCGCTGGCCCTGCTCCTGGGCCGGGGCGGCGCGGCATCTGAGAAGCCGGAGCAGTCCTTCCTCTGCCCCAGCACCGGCTATATGACGGTCATGACCGCCGGCGGCATGTGCTTCCTGCTCTCCGCCGCAGCCGGTGTGCCTGAGCTGATGTACCAGTACCAGGCCTGGCAGATCGACCCCCAGCACAACATGCTCCCCGTGGCCTTTGGGCTGTCGGTGCTGTTCTGCCTGGTGGGTTCCATCGGGGCCCTTGTCTCCGGGCGGAACAACTACCGCGGCGTCACAGGGCTCCAGGTTCGGGCTCCCGCCGCCCTGCCCGCCTACGCGGCTCTGCCCTGGCTGATGGCCCTCTATCAGGAGGACTCCCGGGACCCCATTCTAATCCGGGTGTTCGTCCCCCTGCTGGCGGCGGTGTTCCTGCTGCTGGCCCTGTATCAGCAGGCTGCCTTCTTCTACCGCCGCCCCCATCCGGTCCGCTTCACCTTCTTTGCGGTGATGGGGATCACCCTGGGGCTCACGTCCCTGGCGGACCGCCCCGGCCTGTTCCAGATCCTCAGCACCCTGTCCTTCGTGCTGTGTACCCTGGGGGCTCTGATGGCCTTGTCCCGGAACCGCTTCGGCCCGGCCCGGCCGGTCCAGACGCCGGACGGCCCGCGAATGCCCCAGCCGGAGCCCGGCCCTGTGGAAGAATAATTGGAATTGAATTTGGGAGGAGCATCACCCATGGAAAATAAAAAGTTTTATATCACCACCCCCATCTACTACCCCAGCGACAAGCTGCACATCGGCCAC
>CASFKT010000308.1 GCA_949295195.1 uncultured bacterium
GGCCTGGGCGATGATGTCCCCCGCGTCCAGCTCGGTGGCCATATACATGATGGTCACGCCGGTCTCGGTCTCCCCGTTGATGACCGCCCAGTTGATGGGGGCGGCCCCCCGGTACTTGGGCAACAGGGACGAGTGGACGTTGATGCACCCCATGGGAGGCAGATTCAAGATGTCGTCAGGCAGGATGCGGCCGTAGGCCGCCACCACGATGAGCTCCGGATTCAGCTCTTTCAGCTGGGCCAGAGCGGTCCCGTCCCGGAGCTTGGTGGGCTGAAAGACCGGAATGCCGTGCTCCAGCGCCGCCTGCTTCACCGGCGGGGCCTGGAGCTTGTTCTGGTGCCGGCCCACCGGCTTATCCGGCTGGCAGAACACCCCGCACACCGTGTGCCCCGCCTGAATGAGCCCCTCCAGGGAGGGGACGGCGAAGTCGGGGGTGCCCATAAAGACGATTCTCATGCCTCGTCCTCCTGCTCCTCCAGCTCATCCAGCTCCTCGGTGGTGTAGAGGCGGTCGGTGAGCTCGGTGTACAGGTGGCCGTCCAGGTGGGCCAGCTCGTGGCAGAAGCAGCGGGCGGTCATGCCGGTGCCCTCCACCTCGAACTCCTTCCCGTTCCGGTCATAGGCCCGGACCCGAACCCACTCGGGGCGCTTCACATAGCCCCACATGCCGGGGACGGACAGACAGCCCTCCAGGCCGTTCTGCTCCCCTTTCTGGGCGATGATCTCCGGGTTCACCAGCTCGATGGGCTCAAAGTTCTCGTCCATGACGATGACAGCCCGGCGCAGAATCCCCACCTGGGGGGCTGCCAGGCCGGCCCCGTGGGCCTCCTCCAGGGTCTCCTTCAGGTCGTCCAGCAGGTTCCACAGCTTCTGATCAAATTTGGTGACAGCGTGGCAGACCTTGGTCAGAGCCGGGTCCCCCTCCGTTAAAATTTTGCGAATGGCCATTCCTTCTCCTCCTTGACGCGGGCGGAGCCGCCGGCTCCGCCGAATTTTCCCTTAGTATGGGTTCACATCTACGTAAAGGGCAATCCCTTTATTGTCCTTGTCCCGATGGGCTGTCCGCAGCAGCTCCGCCAGCAGCAGCCGCAGCGGGTGCCGGTTGGGAGCCGTCAGGGTCAGCCGGTAGCGGTAGCGGTTGTTCACCTTGGCCACCGGAGCCGGGGCGGGCCCCAGCAGCTGCCACTCCCGATCCTCCTGCCGGCGCAGCCCCTCCTCCAGCGCCTGCCGGAAGCGGATGCAGGCCCGCAGCACGCCGGACTCGTTGGCCCCCGAGGCGGTGATGAGAAATATATCCCGGAAGGGGGGCTCCTGCCGCAGCTGGCGCAGCTGCACCTCGGTGCGGTAGAAGTTGTCGTAGTCCTGCCGGGCGGAGAACCGGACCACGTCATGCTCGGGGGTGTAGGTCTGGATCAGGGCTCGGCCCGTTTTCTCCCCCCGGCCCGCCCGGCCCACCACCTGGGTGAGCAGGGAGAAGGTGCGCTCCCCCGCCCGGAAGTCGTCCACGAACAGGGACTGGTCCGCCAGGATGACCCCCACCAGGGTGACGTTCTCAAAGTCCAGACCCTTGGCCACCATCTGGGTGCCCACCAGGATGGGCACGTTTTTCTTTTGAAACTCCTCCAGAATGGCCTCGTGGGACCGGGAGGCGGTGACGGTGTCCGTGTCCATGCGCAGGATAGGGGTCTGGGGGAAGAGCTCCTGGAGCTCCTCCTGGACCTTCTGGGTGCCCACCCCAATGAAGTTGAGCCCCCCGCCGCACACCGGGCAGGCCCTGGGCAGGGGCTGGGAGTAGCCGCAGTAGTGGCACATGAGCCTGCCGTTGGCCGAGTGGTAGGTGAGCTTCACCGAGCACCGGGGACACTCGGGCACGTGGCCGCACTCCCCGCAGGACACCATCCGGCTGGCCCCCCGGCGGTTCAGAAACAGGATGGCCTGCTCCCCCCGCACCAGGTTCTCTTCCAGCTCCTGCCGCAAAGCGCGGCTGATGGAGGTGCCGTTGCCCGCCCTCAGCTCCTCCTTCATGTCCACGATGTGGACCTGGGGCAGGGCCTTCTGGTTGTAGCGCTGCCGCAGG
>CASFKT010000309.1 GCA_949295195.1 uncultured bacterium
GCCGCCTCCACGATCTTCCAGCCGCTCATGGCGTTGACGAACTCCGTCCACTGGCGCAGGGCGGCAAACATCTCTAAAAAGGGAATTTTCTTGGACATGATGCGAATACTCCTTGGAACAGGATCTTAAAACCAGACAGAGGGCTCGTCCCGAAAGACGGGGGTCTCCCCTGCCGCGTAGGGGTCGTAGTGCTGGATGTTGCAGCCGAATTCCTGCAAAAAGGCGATGTGGTCCTCCCCGTCCCAGCGGACCAGGGAGAGGCCGTGGAACTCCTCCACGGTCCCGTCGTTCATCTCGCTGCGGAAGGACCACTCCACCACCGTCTGGTCCCCCTTGTGAAAGAATTGCTCGATGTCCCAGCGGACCACCTTTCCCCGGGTGTTCCACTCCCGGAACCAGAGGGCCACCTTGTCCCGGCCCTCATACCTGGGGCCCCAGCTCTCAATGTAGGTACAGTTCGAAGCAAAGAGGTCCTCCATACCCAGGTCCTTGGCCTGGAGCCACATGTTGAACCACAGGCGGATTTTCTGTTCGCGCATTTCTTCCATGGGGGCTCCTTTCTTAATCCTTAATCGTGTGGGATTTCGCCGCGTCGGTAAGTGACTTTCTGGATTCGCAGGGGTAATTTCGCCGCCTGCGGGCGGCGAGCTTCTTTCTGGATGCCCAGAAAGAAGCCAAAGAGGCACCAAGGGGTGAGCTCAAAATGAGCGCTTCGCGCTCATATTCACTCACCCCCTGGACCCCCACTTACGGGGGTCCCTCCTGAAAGGTGTCACAGCATTTTCGGCGCGCAAAATCTGAATGATTGAGTGCGGTTTATTCCGGCCCCACTGGGGGCCTAAGTTTGCAAAATTTTAGAAGAACTGCAGTTTTCGGTCTGCGCCTTGGTTTTCTCAGCCAACGGTCCGGGGCATAGCAGTCGGCGAATCGGGGACGTTGGTCCGGCAAACTCAGGCGCGGTTCTTGAATTGCGATAGGCACCAGATTTTACTCACTCAGGGCCCAGTGGCCCGGACGGAATTGCACCCAAGCACTCCTGGTTTTGCGCGCCGGAAATACCGCACTCACGAATCAGGATCGCATCCCCCGTAATGGGGTCCGGGGTGGGCGAATATGGGCACGCCAGTGCCCATCCTGAGCCCACCCCGGGGGCGTTTTGGTTACTTTGCCGCCATGGGCAAAGTAACTCGCCGCCCGCAGGCGGCGAAACCTCCTGCTCTACAACGTCTCAATCAGAGCAAACAGCTCGTCCACCAGCTGCTCCTGGGGAACCTTTTTCACAATCTGCCCCTTCTTGAACAGGAGCCCCTCCCCCACGCCGCCGGCGATGCCGCAGTCGGCGGCGGAGGCCTCTCCGGGGCCGTTGACCACACAGCCCATGACGGCCACGGTGATGGGCTTGTCCACGGTCTTTAAGCGCTCCTCCACCTCATTGGCCAGGGCGATCAGGTCGATGCGGGTGCGGCCGCAGGTGGGGCAGGACACCAGCTCCGCCCCCTCCTTCCGGACGCCCGCCGCCTTGAGGATCTCCTTGGCGGCGTAGACCTCCTCCACCGGGTCGGCGGACAGGGACACCCGCATGGTGTCCCCGATGCCCAGGGCCAGCAGGCCCCCGATGCCCACGGTGGACTTCAGCGTCCCCATGCGGACGGTGCCCGCCTCGGTGACCCCAATATGTAAAGGATAATCACTTGCTTGGCTCATCAGCTGATAGGCCTTCATGGTCATGGGCACGCTGGAGGATTTTAACGACACGCAGATGTCGTCAAAGTCGAACTGATTCAGCAGCCGGATGTGGCCGAAGGCGGACTCCACCATAGCCTCGGGACAGACGCCCCCGTACTTGGCCAGCAGGGGCTTCTCCAGGGAGCCGCCATTGACCCCGATGCGGATGGGGACCCCCCGCCGGGCGCAGGCCTGGGCCAC
Organism: uncultured bacterium; assembly: GCA_949295195.1. Lineage (GTDB taxonomy): Bacteria > Bacillota > Clostridia > Oscillospirales > Oscillospiraceae > Lawsonibacter. Next base: position 1,927 of record CASFKT010000309.1, read on the forward strand.
CGCCTTCACGTGGTCGGCTCCCCCGATGTTGCCCGGGTTGATGCGCACCTTGTCCGCTCCGGCGGCGATGGCCTCCAGGGCCAG
>CASFKT010000310.1 GCA_949295195.1 uncultured bacterium
GCGCACAGCAGGTAGATCATGCACAGCATGAACACAAAGCTGTAAAACTCCCCGGACTGGAGGTTGATGGCCGGGATGGCCACATAGAAGTAGACCGCCCCCGCAATCAGGGTAATCAGGAGGTTCAGCAGGACATTGCCCAGCCTGCCCCTGGGGGCCCGGGCCGCCGAGTCAGAATTTCGTTTCAAGTGACATTCTCCTTTGCCGCGCATGAGCGCGCATTGTAAACGGGACAAGTATACCTGTTTTCCCGTCAAAAAGCAACTGAATTCCAGGGGTGAAACATTAAAAATTAGTTAAGATGCCGTGGGCGGCTCCGCTGGTATGTTTTTCCGCCCGCTGGGTATAATGAGCGTACCGACAAAACATTGGGAAAGGATGCGCTTTTTATGGAAATCAAAGACCTGATGAACCCCAGCGTGGTCACCATCGAGCCCACCGCCTCCGCCGCCCTGGCCGCCCGGCTGCTCAGCCGCCACAACGTGGGCTCCCTGCCCGTGTGCGGTGAGGACCGCCGGCTGCGGGGGATGGTCACCGACCGGGACATCGTCCTGCGGTGCGTGGCGGCGGAGGAGGACCCGGCCCAGACCCTGGTGCGGGACATTATGACCCGGGGGTGCGCCTCCGTCTCCCCCCATGAGGACTGCCGGGCCGCCACCCGCCTGATGGCCCAGCAGCAGGTCCGCCGCCTGCCGGTGGTGGAGGAGGGAAAGCTGGTGGGCATTATCTCCCTGGCCGACCTGGCCCGGAGCCAGCGGTTTGACATGGAAGCCGCCCAGGCCCTGGGGGAGATCTCGGAAAATATCGTGCGGAGATAAAAAGGAGCAGGCGGCCGGGCCGCCTGCTTTTTTAAGCCTTCTTATTGGGGGGAGGCCACGAAGGGCTGGACCTTCCCAAAGCCTTCCACTTGGGGGGAAGGTGGCTGGCCGAAGGCCAGACGGATGAGGGGGCAGGTTTCGGATTGCGGTTGTTGTGCGCCGGGGGAGTTTCGCCGCCTGCGGGCGGCGAGTGACTTTGCCCGCGGCGGCAAAGTCACCAAAACGCCGCCGGGGACGGCTCAGGATGGACACTGCGTGTCCATATTCGCCTTTCCCCGGACCCCCATTACGGGGGGTTACCCCTTGGGTCAGACAGAGAATTTCCGGCGCGCATCGTCGTCGCGGATTACGTATCCCTCGCTTCGTCCTGTCGGACAAAGCTCGCTCACTGCATCGCTCCTCCTCTCCAACGCAAACCCGCTTCGCTGGGCTTTGCGTTGGGGGCCGCCTACGGCGGCCTATTTGGGTGAAAAATTGAGGCCGGTGCGGTTCCACAACCGCGCCTGGCTTTGCCGAGCAGGTGGCGGCTGGCGCTGGGCTGTAGGGCGCGGCCTCCTGGACGCGCCGCGTACATCTGCGGGCCGGCCAGTGTCCGGCCCCTACGAAAAAGACGGGGCTGTTTCCAGATCCGCCGTAGGGGCGGCCCTTGCGGCCGCCCGAAAGCCTTCCCCCTTTTAGGGGGAAGGTGCCGAGCACATGCGAGGCGGATGAGGGTGGGCTCTGGAACCGCAGAGAACCCTCGACGGGCCGGCCGGTGTCCGGCCCCTACAAAAAAGAAGGGGGCGGCCCCATGCGGCCCCATGTGGCCGCCCCTTTTTGCATTCCCGCCCTACTTCCGCCCGGCTCTCTGCCGGGGGCGGGCGGTGACGAAGGAGGGCTCCTCCGCCTCCTCCGGGGCGGAGCGCCGCCGGGCGAGGGCCTTGGCGCACTCGCAGATGGGCACCGGGGCGGCGGCCAGCACCAGCACGGTGAGCCACTGGGTCAGGTCCATGGGGACCACGGAGAACACCCCCTGGAGGGGCGGGATCAGCAGCACCGACAGCTGGAGGACCAGCCCCGCCAGAAAGGCCCGGTTCATGGCCGGGTTGGAAAGCACCCCCTGGGCGAAGATGGAGCGGTCCTCGCTGCGCACGTTGAAGGCGTGGAACAGCTGGCTCAGGGTGAGGGTGGAGAAGGCCATGGTGTTGGCG
>CASFKT010000311.1 GCA_949295195.1 uncultured bacterium
GTGCCGGCCCGAGGAGCTTTTCTTTACCTCCTGCGGCACCGAGGGGGACAACTGGGCCATCCAGGGGGCGGTGGAGCTGGGCCGCCGCACCGGAAAGCATATCATCACCACCGCCTATGAGCACGCCGCCGTGCTGGAGCCCTGCAAGGCCCTGGAGCGGCAGGGGTATGAGGTCACCTATCTCCAGCCCGACCGGGCGGGGAACATCTCCTTGGATGATCTGGAGGGAGCCCTGCGGCCGGACACGGTGCTGGTGTCCATGATGCTGGTGAACAACGAGCTGGGCACCGTCCTGCCCGTGGCCCAGGCGGCCAGGCTGGTCCATCAGAAGACGAAGGCACTTGTCCACTGCGACGCGGTCCAGGGCTTTTTGAAGGTGCCCTTTACCCCCAAAAAGCTGGGGGTGGACCTGCTGACGGTGAGCGGGCACAAGATCCACGCCCCCAAGGGGGTCGGGGCCCTGTACATCCGCGGCGGCCTGAAGTTCCCGCCCATGATCCGGGGGGGCGGCCAGGAGAGCGGCCTGCGCTCGGGCACCGAGGCCACCGCCCAGATTGCCGCCTTTGCCGCGGCGGTGGAGACGGGGGCGGCCTCCCTGGAGGGGGACATGGCCCACATGGCCGCCCTGAAGGAGGAGACCCTCGCCCGGCTCACCGCCCAGGTCCCCGGCCTGAAGCGGGTGGGGGAGGGGACCGCCCCCCACATCCTGGCGGTCACCCTGCCGGGCTATAAGAGCGAGGTCATCGTCCGGTTCCTGAGCGACCGGGGGATCTGCCTGTCCTCCGGCTCCGCCTGTCACAAGGGGAAGCCCAGCCACGTGTACGCTGCCCTGAAGCTGCCCAAGAAGGAGCTGGACGGAGTTTTACGCATCAGCTTCTCCTATGACACCACCCTGGAGGACGTTCAGGCCCTGGCCGAGGGCCTGAAGGCCGCCCAGGAGCAGCTCTTTACCAGCCTGTCCTGAGAGCCCCTTCGAGGGGTGGACGGAACTTAATTTCCCTGCTTGAAACAGATGTGAAAAGAGAGGAGCATCCCCATGAAATTTGTGGTTTTGATGGAAAATACGGCTCCGGAGGGGGCCTGCCTCAGCGCGGAGGCCGGACTGGCCCTTTACATCGAGTACCGGGGGCACAAGCTGCTGCTGGATGCGGGTTCCTCGGGAAAATTTGCGGACAACGCCGCCGCCCTGGGGATCGACCTGAGCCAGGTGGAGCTGGCGGTGCTCTCCCACGGACACTATGACCACGCCGACGGCCTGCGCCGGTTCTTCGCGGCAAATCAAACGGCCAAGGTGTACGCCCACACTGCGGCGGGCGGGCCCTATTTCTCCACCTCCCAGGGCTCTCCCCGGTTCATCGGGGTCCACCGGGACATCTGGGAGGGTTTCCGGGACCGCTTTGTCCTCTCCGACGCCCTCTCCCAGCCCGTGGAGGGAGTCTGGCTGGTCCCGGAGACCGTCCACGGCGGCCCCTTTGCCAGCCAGGAGACCAATCTGCTGCGGAAGGTGGGGCAGGACCAGTTTGTCCCCGACGACTTCTCCCATGAGCAGTCCCTGGTGCTGGAGGGGGAGCGGGGGCTGGTGGTCTTTAACTCCTGCTCCCACGGGGGCATCGTGAACATCGTCCAGGGGGTGCGGGAGCAGCTTCAAAAGCCGGTGTACGCCGTGGTGGGCGGCCTGCACATGTTCAGCGCCTCCGCCCCCAGCGGCATGAACTGCCCCCCGGAGTACGCACGCGCGGTGGCCGACGCCCTTCTGGAGCAGGGGGTGGAGCGGGTCTATACCGGCCACTGCACCGGCCCGGCCGCCTTTGCCGTGCTCAAGGAGCGCCTGGGGGACCGCCTCTCCCCCCTCTCCACCGGCCTGTCTTACTTTCTTTGAAAAAGAAAGTAAGCAAAGAAATTTTCTGCGAAGCTCCGCTTCGCCTCTGCGTTTTAAGGGACAGGTCTAAAACCTGTCCCTTTTCTTGTGTGCGGAGCCGTTTATAATGGCGCTGTAGGGG
>CASFKT010000312.1 GCA_949295195.1 uncultured bacterium
GCGGGGGGGCAATCCCAACGTGAAAATCGACATCAGCCGCTTCAAGGGCCTGGGCGAGATGGACCCCCACGAGCTGTGGGAGACCACCATGGACCCGGAAAAACGCACCCTCAAGCGCATCACCATGGCCGACGCCGTCCGGGCGGACGAGATCTTCACCCTCCTTATGGGCGAGAAGGTGGAGCCCCGCCGGGAGTATATCGAGGCCAACGCCCAGAAGGCCATGAACCTGGACTACTGAGTCAATGGACAATGGACAATTGACAATGGACAATTTCCGTGGACGAGAGCGGCCCGAACAATGGAAAGCGGGCAGGAAGCGGGAGTCCTATAGGCTGCGGAACAGGAGGCGGGTGGTTCTGACGAGAGAGAATGTGATTCAGGAAAAGAGCAAACGGTTTGCCATTCGGATCATTCGCCTCTATCAGCACTTGAGTCAGGAGAAGCGGGAGTTTGTTTTATCAAAGCAATTGCTGCGCAGCGGGACCAGCATTGGCGCCAATGTGCGGGAGGCTGTACAGGGGTTCAGCCGGAGCGACTTTCGCTATAAAATAAGCCTCGCGCTGAAAGAGAGCGAGGAGACGCAATACTGGCTGGAGCTGCTCCATGAGACAGATTATCTGTCCCAAAAAGAGTTCGATTCCATTTATTCCGACGCACGGGAACTGACAAAAATTCTGACGTCCATTTTGAAAACCATCCAGACCGAATCTGATTCCCAGGGTCCTGATGTAAAAAGCAATCCAATACAAAACAAGGTCTAAGCGCAGACCACGTATATAAAGACAAAAGCAGTATAAGAGAGCGCCTTCTTCCAAAGAAAACGGAGGAAGAAGCGCAGACCGGTTTAGAAACGGAAGCATGGTCAATTGTCGATTGTTCATTGTCAATTGACATCGTTTCCCGGCAATTGTCATTTGAACGCAGACGGTGAAATGGGGCTGTATGTCGAACCAGAAACGAGACGAAGCAGATGGGTTCGGCTTCCCGATCATTGTCAATTGTCAATTGTCAATTGTCAATTGACGAGAGGTGATTATTTTGGCAAAAAAGCCTGACGAGGAAAAAGATATTTCCTTTCCCAATCAAAAGATTGTAAACATCAACCTGGAGCACGAGATGGAGAACGCGTACATTGAGTACGCCATGTCCGTCATCGTGGGCCGGGCCCTGCCCGACGTGCGGGACGGCCTGAAGCCGGTGCACCGGCGGATTCTGTACTCCATGTACGAGAGCGGCCTCACCAGCGACAAGCCCTTCAAGAAGTCGGCCACCTGCGTGGGCGACGTGCTGGGTAAGTACCACCCCCACGGCGACGCGTCGGTATACGATGCCATGGTCCGCCTGGGCCAGGACTTCTCCATGCGCTACTGCCTGGTGGAGGGCCACGGCAACTTCGGCTCCATCGACGGCGACCCCCCGGCCGCCTACCGTTACACTGAGGCCCGCATGTCCAAGATCGCCAACGAGATGCTCCGGGACATCGAGAAGGAGACGGTGGACTGGGACCCCAACTTCGACGAGAGCCGGAAGGAGCCCCGGGTGCTGCCCAGCCGCTTCCCCAACCTGCTGGTGAACGGCTCCAGCGGCATCGCCGTGGGCATGACCACCAACATCCCGCCCCACAACCTGCGGGAGGTCATCAACGCCACCATCTGCGTGCTGGACAACCGGGAGGCCACCCTGGACGACCTGATGGAGCACATCAAGGGCCCTGACTTCCCCACCCGGGGGATCATTATGGGCCGGTCCGGCATCCGGGCGGCCTACGCCACCGGCAAGGGCCACATCCGGGTGCGGGCCCGCACCGAGATGGAGGAGTTCGGCAACGGCCGCACCCGCATCATCGTCACCGAGCTGCCCTATCAGGTGAACAAATCCCGCCTGGTGGAGAACATCGCCGACCAGGTGAAGGACAAGCGGCTGGAGGGCATCTCCGGCCTGCGGGACGAGTCCGACGGCAAGAAGGGCATGCGCATCGTCATGCCCTGGTGAACAACCAGCGCCAGCCCAAGATCCTCACCCTGCGGGGCATTCTGGACGAGTACATCGCCTTCCAGGAGCAGATCATCACCCGCCGGACCATCTACGACCGGCGGAAGGCCCAGGAGCGGGCCCACCTGCTCCAGGGACTGCTCATCGCCCAGGACAACATCGACGAGGTCATCCACATCATCCGCACCAGCTACGACGACGCCAAGGACAAGCTCATGGAGCGCTTCGGCCTGGACGACGTGCAGGCCCAGGCCATCCTGGACATGCAGCTCAAGCGGCTCCAGGGCCTGGAGAAGGAGAAGCTGGAGGCGGAGTTCGCCGAGCTGGAGAAGAAGATCGCCTACTACGACCAGCTGCTCTCCGACGAGGAGATGCTCCGGGGCGTGCTGAAGGATGAGCTCATCCAGATCCGGGACAAGTACGGGGACGACCGCAAGACCGAGATCGGATTCGTGGAGGACGACATCGACATCGAGGACCTGATCGAGGAGGAGCAGTGCGTCTTCACCATGACCCAGGCGGGCTACCTCAAGCGCACCCCCGCCAGCGAGTACGCCGCCCAGTCCAAGGGCGGTATGGGCAAGAAGGGCATCACCACCCGGGAGGAGGACGTGGTGGAGAGCGTCTTTACCGCCTCCACCCACGACGAAATTCTGTTCTTCACCGACAAGGGCAAGGTGTATAAGAAGAAGGGCTACCAGATCCCCCAGGCGGGCAAGACGGCCAAGGGCACCAACATCGTCAACGTCCTCCAGGTGGAGAGCGGCGAGCGGGTGCAGGTCATGCTCCACGTGGAGAAGATGGAGCAGGAGAGCTACCTGGTCATGGTGACCCGGAAGGGCACCGTGAAGCGCATCACCCTCTCCGCCCTGAAAAACATCCGGAACAACGGCATTCGGGCCATCAAGATGGACGAGGACGACCAGCTGGTGGAGGTCCGTCAGACCGACGGGAAGAAAAAGATCCTCATTGCCACCCACTTTGGGCTGGCCGTGTGCTTTGACGAGAACGACGTGCGGGTCATGGGCCGGGACGCCTACGGCGTGCGGGGCATCAAGCTGAGAGACGGGGACTACGTGGTGGGCGCCGCCCGGGCCACCGCCGGCAAGACGGTGTTGTCCATTACGGAAAACGGCTACGGCAAGCGCACCCCCGTGGAGGAGTACCGCATCACCAACCGGGGCGGCCTGGGCATCAAGAACTACGCCGTCACCGAGAAGACCGGAAGCGTGGTGGGCATCAAGGTGGTGGACGGCTCTGAGGACCTGCTGCTGGTCACCGCCGCCGGCATTCTCATCCGCACCCATGTGGACACCATCCGCATCGCCGGACGGGCCACCCAGGGCGTCATCGTCATGCGCTTCAAGGAGGAGGGGGACCAGGTGATCTCCCTGGCTCTGGCCGAGTCCACAACTCCCGAGGAAAATGTGGAAAACCAGGCCACAGCAGAGCCGGAAACTGAATCCAATCCGGAATCATAACCACAGAATATTTCAAATAGGATAGGATGGAGGGCGTGTGGATGAAAAAGAGTGACCAAAACAGTTGTGCGGTGTGGAAATTTTCCGGGACCGTATGAGACAGCTGGACTCCCTGCGGGAAGCCGGTCTGGTGACCCAGGAGGAGTACCGAATCAAGCGGGAGGAGATTCTCAGCGGCCGCTGACCGGACTGGGAAGGAGGAGAGAGCGATGAGAAAGAGAAAGGTTACCTACCGCCCGGGAAAGGCCCAGGGCATTTTTGGGATTGTATGGGGCTGCGTCTTTATTCTCATTGGCCTGGTGGTGGTGGTACCTGCCGCCGGAGCCTTTGGCCTGCTGTGGACAGCCATGGCGGTGGGAATCACCGCAATGAACGCCTACCAGTCCTTCGGCAAGAAGTACCACGGGCCGGAGATCCACATTGAGGAGGAAGATGGGGAGGGGAGCGCCGCTTGGGATGCGGCGGCTCCCGCGGAGTCTCACGACCACATCCCCTCCACAGCCCTGGACGCCAAGGGCCGGCTGGAACAGCTGGAGTCCCTGAAGTCCGCGGGTTTGATCACCCACGAGGAATATCAGAAAAAACGGGAGGAGATCCTGCGGGGTCTGTGACCGAAGGAAAGGAGACACCCATGAAATTAGCCAACGCCCTGTCCCAGCGCGCGG
>CASFKT010000313.1 GCA_949295195.1 uncultured bacterium
TCCATGCTGGCCCGGAGGGTAATGGCGATCTCCCGGTGGAGCATCCCGCTGCGCCCCGGCACCAGCTCGCACTGGATGAGCGCCGGGCCCATGGGCATGTCCAGAAAGAGGAGGCCGCTGTCCTTCCACACCATGGAGGCGAAAAACTCTCCGCCCCGCTCCCGCCAGTACCAATAGAGGCTGTCGTTCCAGTTCATTCCGCCCCGCCCCCTCTCCGTCCGGCCCCGGGCCGGCTGTTGGTTCCGCTGAAAATGCGCTTCTCTCTACCCTTCATGGGAGATTCCTCCTTTTCCTCCGCCGCACCGGCGGGGCGCTTGGGAATCCGTTTGTGCAGTGGCCGGATAGGCCAGGCTTGCTCTGGGTAGGCTGTGGTTTTCTGGAAAATATGCGGGGCGGTGGAACGGGGCCGGCCGCACCCGTTACGGCATCTTCATGGGCATGGGCCAGGCGGTCACCGCGTCCCGGGCGGCCTTGGCCAGCTCCACCAGGGCGTCCAGCTGCTCCTGGAAACCGCTGGCTTGGTAGTTTGCCCGCCCGTCCTGCTCCGTTCCGAATTGGTCAAGCAACGTGTCTGCCATCTCATCCTGTTCCAGCGTCACCCTGGCCTCCACCAGATGGGCTCCTCCCACCGGACCCGTCGGCCCCACCTGAAGCCGGAAATCCGGCCAGGCTGTCAGGAGTTCCTTCAGCTCCCGGCTCTGGAGCACCCACCGGGTGAACTCCGGCTCGCTGGTCTTGATGCCCCGGCCGTCGGCCAGCTCCGGGGCCCCGTAGTCGGGGCTTAGGTCCGTCTTTTTCCCAAAAATACGGGCTCCCCGGCCCAAACCGTCCAGCACCGTATTGACCCCCTCACGCAGGGAGCTCTGCTTCTTGACCCGCAGGGTGTAGGGGCGCTCCAGCTCAGCCCGCGTCCTGACGATTGCATCCCGGTGTGTACCATACTGGCCGCTGTAGGTCACCTGCGCGCAGACCAGGACGGGGCCCTTGGGGTCCTCCAGCAGCAGGGCGCCGTCGCTGTCCGGGTCGAAGACGCCGGACGGCCACATGCCAAAGTAGGTTCCGCCCCGCTCCCGGGCGTACCAGTATAGACATTCATTCCAGCTCATGGGTCCTCCTCCTTCCGCTCAGCTCCGCTTGAACTGCTTCTCCAACTGCTGCCGGGTGAGCTCGATGGCCACCGGGCGCCCGTGGGGGCAATATTTGCTCCCCGGCGGTCAGGCCCGCCGGGGGCCCCTCTGATTTTGAAATGCTCGGCGGAAGTAAATTCCGCCTCCGCCAAGGTTTTGTCTTCGACAAAACGCTTGTACGCGCCATCTGGCGCGGGTCAAATATTGCCCGCTCAGCTGCGTTTGAACTGCTTCTCCAGCTGCTGCCGGGTGAGCTCGATGGCCACCGGGCGGCCGTGGGGGCAATATTTGACGCTTCCCGACATGACCGCCTGGGCCACCCGTTCCAGCTCCCGGGGACTGGTCTTCCAGCCCCCCTTGATGGCCGCCTTGCAGGCCATGGTGTGGAGCAGCTCGTCCCGGACGGCGCCGGGGTCGGCGGTGCCGGTGGTGAGCAGCTTCTGGGCGATCTCGGTAAGGGTGGCCTCGATGTCCCCCGGGTCCACATCGAAGGGGGCCTGGCGGACCACCAGGGCTCCGCCGCCGAACTCCTCCACCCCGAAGCCGAACTCCTCCAGCAGGGGGAGGTGGGAGAGCAGGGCTGCCTGTTCCTCCGGGGCCAGGCGGCACACCATGGGGGAGAGGAGGGTCTGGGCCATGGGGTCATACCCCGCCGCCTTCATCCGGTCGAAGTTCATCCGCTCATGGGCGGCATGCTTGTCGATGAACAGGACCTTGTCCCCCTGCTCCACGATGATGTAGGTGTTCAGCACCTCCCCGGCCAGCCGCCAGGGGAGGACCTCCGGTTCCGGTTCCGTCTCGGGCTCTGCTTCCGGCTCCGGCGGGGCGGGGGAGGGGGGCACCGTCTCCCGCTCCGGTACGGGTTTAGGGGAAGTTGTCTCTGCTGCGCGGATGTTTTCCACTTTTTCCACAGAGTTTTCCACAGGATGTGCAACTTGTTTTGCCGGTTCCGCCCCCTCCTCCGCCTGGCCCTGACAAGGGGTTATCCTGTCCAGGGGGGCGGATTTGTCTGTATCCTCCGCCGGGACAGGGGGGGCGGAGGGCTTGGGCCGGG
>CASFKT010000314.1 GCA_949295195.1 uncultured bacterium
CGGAGTTCCCCTACTGGGAGCTGCTGGAGGCCCGGGGGCTGCGGCGGGTGGACCCGCTGCCCTTTCTTCGGTTCTACGCCGGGGAGCTGGCCCTGGCGGCCCTGAGACGGGAGGGAGTCGCGCCCCAAAGGGGGACGGTGGCCCTCCGGGGGCGGCGGGTGGACCGGGACATGGTGCGGGCGGCGGAGTTTCTCTGCCCCCGGGTGCGGGAGCTGGCCGTCTCGGCCCGGCAGGGGGGAGAGGAGCTCTCCGCCTGGCTGCGCCGGGAGTACGGCATGCCGGTGCGCCCGGACGGGGAGGGGATCACGGCGGCCGTCCGGTTTGATGAGACCGCCCCCGGCGGCGGAGGGCGGGAGCTGTCCCTGTATGGGGGCACGCCCCGGCTGGCGGGGGTGTGTCCCCGGGCGGCGGACCTGGAGGTGGGGGACCGGGAGGACCTGCCTCTGCTGGCTGCCCTGTGGGAGACGGGGCGGCTGGAGGCCTTTGGCCTAGAATTTACTTGACAGAGAGACGGAAAGTTACTATAATAACACACACTGCGTCAGTATATTTATTTTTATATTATAAGGTATATTGAAAAGGGGCCGGGAGCAGGGGCTTCCGGTTTCCCTTTGGAAAGGTGTGCGAGGCGTTATGGCGAAAGAATTCAAACTGACCCCGGAGCGGCTGAAGGAGCTTCAGGACGAGCTGACCTATCTGAAGACGGTCCGGGAGAAGGAAGTGGCGGAGCTGATCAAAGAGGCCCGCTCCTTCGGCGACCTGAGCGAGAACAGCGAGTACGACGAGGCCAAGACCGAGCAGGGCAAGCTCTACTCCCGCATCGCGGAGGTGGAGAACATCCTGTCCAACTATGTGGTCATCGAGGAGAACGAGGACGACGGCGGCTCCTCCATCCGCCTGGGCTCCACCGTCACCGTGCTGGACAAGGAGTTCAATGAGGAGGAGACCTATAAGATCGTGGGCTCTCAGGAGGCCGACCCCATGAACGGCGTCATCTCCGAGGACTCCCCCTTCGGCCGTGCCCTGCTGGGCAAGAGTGCCGGAGACGACGTGGTGGTGGACGCCCCCGCCGGCCCTGTGGAGTACAAGATTTTGAAGGTGGAGCGCTGAGCCGCTCCCAGGTTTGAGTCAGACCGGCCCAGAGCCGGAAACAGAAGATAGGAGTGGTCTCATTGGCCGAAAACGAGAAGAAGAACAGCGCCGCCCCCCAGGAGGAGAACCTGTCCCAGCTGACCAAGGTCCGCCGGGACAAGCTCCGCGAGCTCCAGGAGAGCGGAAACGATCCCTTTCAGATCACCAAGTATGAGGTAAACAACGACAGCGCCAACATCAAGGCGAATTTTGACGCCCTGGAGGGCTCTCAGGTGTCCATCGCCGGCCGCCTCATGTCCAAGCGGGGCATGGGCAAGGTGTCCTTCTGCGACCTGCAGGACAAGTCGGGCCGCATCCAGCTCTACGCCCGGCGGGACGAGATGGACGAGGCGGAGTACAACCGCTTCAAGAAGTTCGACATCGGCGACATTGTGGGCGTGAAGGGCGTGGTCTTCCGCACCCAGCGGGGCGAGATGTCCGTGCGGGTGGAGACCGTCACCCTGCTGAGCAAGTCCCTGCTGCCCCTGCCCGAGAAGTTCCACGGCCTGACCAACACCGAGCTGCGCTACCGCCAGCGGTACGTGGACCTGATCGTCAACCCGGAGGTGAAGCGCACCTTCGTGCTCCGCTCCCAGTTTGTCAAGCACGTGCGCGACTTTCTGGACGGCCGGGGCTACATGGAGGTGGAGACCCCCGTTCTGAACACCATCTCCGGCGGCGCCACCGCCCGGCCCTTCATCACCCACCACAACACCCTGGACATTGACATGTACCTGCGCATCGCCACCGAGCTGCCCCTGAAGCGGCTCATCGTGGGCGGCATGGACCGGGTGTATGAGATCGGCCGCATTGGAGCTGTACGAGGCCTACGCCGACTTCAACGACATGATGGACCTGTTTGAGGACCTGCTGACCTCCGCCGCCCAGAAGCTGCTGGGCACCTATCAGCTGGAGTGGCAGGGGGAGCAGATCGACCTGACCCCCGGCTGGCCCCGCCTGCCCATGCACGAGGCGGTGAAGCAGTACACCGGTCTGGACTTCATGGCCATCACCAGCGACGAGGAGGCGGTGGCCGCCGCCAAGTCCATCGGCGTGGAGCTGCCTGAGACCGCCGACCCCACCTGGGGCAACGCCCTGTACGAGGTCTTTGACCAGCGGGTAGAGGAGAAGCTGGTGCAGCCCACCTTCATCACCATGCACCCGGTGGACGTGTCCCCCCTGGCCAAGCGGTCTCCCAAGGACCCCCGCCTCACCGAACGCTTCGAGCTGTTCATCTGCCGCAGCGAGATGGGCAACGCTTTCTCCGAGCTCAATGACCCCATTGACCAAAGAGAACGCTTCCAGAAGCAGGTGGAGCTGCGGGACAAGGGCGACGACGAGGCCGGCATGATGGACGAGGACTTCATCACCGCTCTGGAGTACGGCCTGCCCCCCACGGGCGGCCTGGGCATCGGCATCGACCGGTGCGTGATGATGCTGACCAACTCGGACAGCATCCGTGAGGTCATTTTGTTCCCCACCATGAAGCCTTTGGACTGACGGACAGCCCGCAAACCCGCATGAAATCTAGGTTTTCGAGTAGTCGGGTTTACTACAGTTACAACAATTTTACTACAAATGAAAATCCTTGATATGGAGTTAAACAAAAATGAAAGAGGATTTCCATAAAAGGCTTGCGGTCCTCAAAACCGCAGATGCGATCAACGCGATCAAGGGTGTACCAGTTTCTGCGGATGCAAAGTTCCTGTCAGAGAAGTGGGTCCGAGGGGAATTGACCGGAGAACAGATGAAGCAGGAGTTGCTGGACCTCCATCGGAAGATCGCGGAGGAGAGAAGCGAGGATAATTGCTAAGTCAAAAAGACTATGGGACATAAAAAACGCTGCGGGAGAAAATCTATGGCGGAAACAGGATTGATTTCCCTTACAGACGTATAGTATCCCTTAAAACTGATATACTGATAAGGGAAAGTTTTCTCCTAGAGTTGAACTTTCCCTTATTCTATGGTAAAATATAAGGGAATAAAGGGGGCATAAGGGTATGCGTACATTCAATTACTCCGCGATCCGGGAACAGAAGTGGGACTCGGAGATTATGGGCCTGGTCGCGGCGATTTATAAAGAAGCCGGAAAGCAGGAACTGTACCTGAAACAGCAGCCAGCGGAATTGGAGAAACTGGTAGAGATCGCAAAGGTGCAGAGCACCGAGGCATCCAATGCCATTGAGGGCATCGTGACCACAAACACCCGTATCCGACAGCTTGTGGAGGAGAAAACAGCGCCGAGAAACCGGGACGAGCAGGAGATCGCAGGTTACCGGGATGTGCTGAACCTCATTCACGAGAACTTCGACGCCATCCCCATCACCCAGAACTACATCCTGCAGCTCCACAAGATCCTTTATAGCCACATGAACAATCCCATGGCGGGCAGGACCAAAAGCGTGCAGAACTACATCAGCGCCACCTATCCCGACGGCCATGTGGAGACCTTGTTCACGCCCCTGGCCCCCTATGAAACCCCGGAGGCCCTGGACAGGATCTGCGAGGAGTACAACCGGGTCATTGGGAATATGGAAGTGGAGCCGCTAATTGTTATTCCCGTGTTCATCCACGACTTTCTTTGCATTCATCCCTTCAACGACGGAAACGGCAGAATGAGCCGCCTGCTGACCACGCTGCTGCTCTATCGCAGCGGGTTCTATGTAGGCAAATATATCTCACTGGAGGCCAAGATTGCAAAAAACAAGGATCTCTATTATGATGTCCTGGGCCAGGCGCAAATCGGATGGCATGAAGGCACCGAAGATGTGGTTCCGTTCATCAAGTATCTG
>CASFKT010000315.1 GCA_949295195.1 uncultured bacterium
TCCGGCTGGGCTGCGGGCTGGGGAGGGACTGGGGCGGCACCTGGGGCTTCTGCACCAGCTCCTCCGCCGAGCTGCCGTCGCTGTCCCGGTAGACCGCCGCCATCCCCGGCGTGCGGAAGGCGGCCAGGGCCTCCGAGGCCCGCTGGGCGGACAGCCCCCACATGAGGGAGACGGGTGCGCGGAACAGCAGGGCCTCCAGCTCCTCCTGGGAGCGGCAGCAGATGGGGAACTCCGGGGCACACCAGGGCCGTCTGGACAGCCAAGCCAGAGCGTCGAAGGCGGCGGTGAGATTTTTGCGGGGGTTCACCAGCACCAGGGAGTAGGTGTCCGCCTCCTCCTTCTGGAGGGGGTGTCCGCACTGGGGGCAGTACCGGTCCAGGCCGGTGACGATGGCCCCGCAGCTCCCGCACCGGGCGGGGGGCGTCTCCTGGGCCCCCTCCTCCCCCAGCAGCAGCCAGTCGCAGGACACCCCGCAGATCCGGCACAGCTCGGCCACGTATGCCACGTCCGGGTTTGCCTGGCTGCTCTCCCACTTGCTCACCGCCTGGCGGGAGACACCCAGCCGGTCCCCCAGCTGCTCCTGAGACAGTCCGGCCTTCTTGCGGGCCAGGGTGATGCGTTCTCCTAAGGTCATGGAAGTTCCTCCTTGGTGGGTGGGTTTTTGTTTCTTTTGTGGGGGATTTCGCCGCCCTATTCTCTTTTAGCCTTCTCCCTGGGGGGAAGGCATATGGGCAGTGCGGAACATTCCGGGGCGGGCGGGTGATGGCACCCGCCCCTACGGCATGTGCAGAAGCATCCTGTCCTTTCGTAGGGGCCGGACACTGGCCGGCCCGCCGAAGGGATTTTGCCATTTCGGAACCCACCCTCATCCGCCTCGCATGCGCTCGGCACCTTATCCCTGGAAGGGAGAAGGCTTTCGGGCGGCTGATAGCCGCCCCTACGAATAAGGGGGAGCGGCCCCAAAATCGGGCGGGCGGGTGAGGACACCCGCCCCTACGGCGGATGCGGAAGCATCCTGTCCTTTCGTAGGGGCCGGACACTGGCCGGCCCGCAGGAGGGGCACACCCCTCCCCTACGGTTCTCAAGAAACCCTTTCGGGATTGGGTAGGGGAGCCCCTTGGGGCTCCCGCCGGGAGGCGTGCAAGCTAAGAAGTCACCCTCATCCGTCACGACCTTCGGTCGTGCCACCCTACCCCTTTTGTCCCTTCGGGACATTTCCCCCTGATAGTGGGAATCGTCCTTCCCCCTTGAAGGGGGAAGGCTTGCGGGCGGGTGAGGACACCCGCCCCTACGGCATATACAGAAACTGTCCCTTCTTTTGTAGGGGCCGGTCCCAGACCGGCCCGCCGATGATGGACCAGCAAACACCTGCTCGGCAAAGCCAGGCGCAGTTGTGGAAGCGCAGCAGCGGCAATTTTTGCAGAGCCAGGGCCCAGTGGCCCGGCGGGAATTTAGACCAGCCACTCAGATTTTGCGCGCCGGAAATATTTTGCCTGACTCAAGGGATAACCCCCGTAATGGGGGTTCTAGGGGCGGCGGCGAATATGGACACGAAGTGTCCATCCTGAGCCGACCCCCTAGCGTCTTTTGGTTCCTTTTCCACGTGGAAAAGGAACTCGCCCCGCAGGGCGAAACCCTGCAAAATAGGGCGGCGGGGGCGAGCCCCCGCCCTCTAACGATGCTTGTTTCTCAGACTGCCCCCTCATCCGGCCCCTTCGGGGCCACCTTCCCCCCAGGGGGAAGGCTAAAAAAGAGCAGGCGGCAAAAATTTCCCTCAAACTTTCTTTTATGATACAACCCCTTCCCTCTTTTGGCAAGGAAACCGGGGTAGAATCCCGTCAACCCCAGGTTGCGCCGGGGAAAACCTCCAAAATTTTTCTCCGAACTTGACACAGCTGGGGGCGGATGGTAATATAATGTTTCGTAAGGCGCTGTGAACGGAAAAGTAGCGTTTGCTCCAAAGAACAGAGAGGGCCCTTCACCGGCTGAAAGGGGGCCTGCGGCGGGGAGACGTGAAGTGCGTCCGGGAGCGCGGCGGGTAATGCCGCCCGAATGGACCTCGTTACCGGTCCGGCAAGCGAGAAATGAGAGTGGAACCGCGATGATGTCGCCTCTTATGTCCCTTTTGGGAATAAGAGGTGTTTTTCTTTTTCTCCGGCCTGTACCTCGGTCCATGGGGAGGGCGGGGAAAATCAGAAAACGTACGGTCTCTCTTCTCGGTGTGTCTGTGAGGAGGAACCCAATGTTCAAAAACTTAATGGAGACCCTGGAGGCCTATCAGCGCCGGGACCCGGCGGCCCGGAGCAAGCTGGAGATTTTCCTGCTCTATCAGGGGGTCCACGCCACCCTGTATCACCGCCTGGCCCACTGGCTATACTGTCATAACCGCAGGTTCCTGGCCCGGTTCGTCTCCCAGTGGAGCCGGTTCTGGACCGGCATCGAGATCCACCCCGGGGCCAAGATCGGCCGCCGGCTGGTCATTGACCACGGCATGGGCATCGTCATCGGCGAGACCGCCGAGGTGGGAGACGACTGCCTCATCTACCACGGAGTCACCCTGGGCGGCACCGGCAAGGACCAGGGCAAGCGCCACCCCACCGTGGGCAACAACGTGCTCCTGAGCTGCGGCGCCAAGGTGCTGGGCCCCTTTAAGATCGGGGACAACGCCCGCATCGCCTCCAACGCCGTGGTCCTATCCGAGGTACCCCCCGACGCCACCGCCGTGGGCATCCCCGCCCAGATCGTCCGCATCGCCGGAAAAACCACCCACTACGCCGACGAGGTGGACCAGACCAGCGTGGAGAACCCCACCCTGGAAAAGCTGGAGGCCCTGTCCCAGCGGGTGGAGCTGCTGGAGAAGCTCTTGGACGAGAAGTTTATGGAGGAGAAAAAGGCCCAGGAAAATGCAGAATGCAGAATGCAGAATGCAGAATGAATGTGTCTGTTTCGGTCCTGCTTTGTCCCTGAATGGGTTCTTTTTTGCAAAAACAAATTGAAATTTTGAATTTTGGAATTGCCGAGTACAGCTTGCAGCGCAGAGTTCATTCTGCATTCTGCATTCCTGCATTCTGCATTCCTCAAAGTACGGAGGAGATTTTGATGCTGTTATACAATTCCGCCACCCATAAGAAAGAGGAGTTCACCACCCACACCCCCGGCCGGGTGGAGATGTACACCTGCGGACCCACGGTGTACCACTTCGCCCACATCGGCAACCTGCGCTCCTACATCATGGAGGACGTGCTGGAGAAGTTCCTGCGCTACTCCGGCTACGACGTGAACCGGGTCATGAACATCACCGACGTGGGCCACCTGAGCTCCGACGCGGACACCGGCGAGGACAAGATGCTCAAGGGCGCCAAGCGGGAGCACAAGACCGTCATGGAGATCGCCCAGTTCTAAGCTGAACATCCGAAAGCCCGACACCGTCCAGCCCGCCACCGGCTGCATCGACGAGTATATCAAGATCATCTCCGGTCTGCTGGACAAGGGCTACGCCTACCAGGCGGGGGGCAACGTGTACTTTGACTCCTCCAAGCTGGAGCGGTACTATATCTTCAACGACCACGACGAGGAGGACCTGGCCGTGGGCGTGCGCGAGGGCGTGGAGGAGGACACCAACAAGCGCAACAAGAACGACTTCGTCCTCTGGTTCACCAAGTCCAAGTTTGAGGACCAGGCCCTGAAGTGG
>CASFKT010000316.1 GCA_949295195.1 uncultured bacterium
GCTCGAGGGGGCGGCAGCCCGCCTCGAGTGGGATCGAATGCCCTGAATGCCTTGCATGGCAAGGCGTTCAGCGAGCGCAGCGAGGACTTTTCCGCCGCGCAGCGGCGGGAAAGTATCGGCATTCTTTCAGGCTGTCGGAAAAGTCCCTGGACATTTCCGACAGCCTGAAAGTGCGGAGAGGCTTATTGCCTCTCCGCGCGCTGCTGTTTTGAGAAATCAGGCTTTGGCGGCAGGATGCCGGCCCTCGGCCGCCATGTGGGAGTCGGCCTTGACCAGGGCGAAGGCCTTCCGGCGCACATACAGGAAGTAGAGGATGTGCACCGCCCCGGTGACGATCCAGGAGATGGGGTAGGAGATGTACAGGTTCTCCGGGGTGCGGTCCATCTGGAAGATGGTGAAGATCCACACGATCCGCAGGCCGCAGGCCCCGATCAGGGAGACCACCATGGGCACGATGGAGTAGCCCAGGCCCCGCAGGCTGCCCACCATGGTGTCCATGATGCCGCACAGGGCGTAGGTCCGGGCGATGTAGCCCAGGCGGATGATGCCCTGCTGGATGACCGCCTCGTCGGAGTTGTAGATGCTCACCAGGGGGTGTCCGAAGAAGTAGGCCAGGTTGCCCAGCACCAGTCCGGTGAGAATCACAAAGCCCTGGCAGTAGAACAGGCTCTTGTCCACCCGCTTGCAATCCCTGGCGCCGTAGTTCTGCCCGGTGAAGGTCAGGTTGGTCTGGTAGAAGGCGTTCATGGCCTGATAG
Source organism: uncultured bacterium (assembly GCA_949295195.1). Taxonomy (GTDB): domain Bacteria; phylum Bacillota; class Clostridia; order Oscillospirales; family Oscillospiraceae; genus Lawsonibacter. The sequence continues at coordinate 758 of CASFKT010000316.1, forward strand.
ACAAAGTTTTCGATGTTGTTGGCGGCGGCGGACCCGGCCATCACGGTGGAGCCGAAGGAGTTGATGGAGGACTGGATCAGCACGTTGGACAGGGAGAACACGATACCCTGAAATCCGGCGGGCAGGCCAATCTGGAGGATGTGTCCCAGAATCACCTTGTCCATCTTCAGCTTCTTCAGATTCAGGCGCAGGGGGCCCTCCTCCTTGGACAGGCAGCGCAGGATCAGACCGGCGGAGATGTACTGGGAGATGGTGGTGGCCGAGGCCACGCCGGCCACGTCCATGTGGAGCACCAGCACCGTGAACAGGTTCAGGATCACGTTGACGATGCCGGCCACAATGAGGTAGTAGAGGGGGCGCTTGGTGTCCCCCTGGGCCCGAAGAATGGCCGCGCCGAAGTTGTAGGCCAGGGTGGCGGGCATACCCAGGAAGTAGATGCGCAGATAGATGGTGGACAGGTCGATGACGTCCGCCGGGGAGGACATCCACACCAGCAGCTGATGGGCCATGATGAAGCCGAAGACGCCCAGGAACACGCCGCTCACCAGGGCCAGGAAGATGGCGGTATGGACGGCACGGCTGACAATATTGGGCCGCTGGCCCCCCAGGTTCCGGGCCACCACCACGTTGGCGCCCACGGACAGGCCCACAAACAGGGCGATGAGCAGGTTGATGAGGGAGGTGGTGGAGCCCACGGCGGCCAGAGACTCCTGGCCGGCGAACTGCCCCACCACGATGACGTCGGCGGCGTTGAACAGAAGCTGCAGCATGCTGGAGGCCATCAGGGGGAGGGCAAACAGCAGAATCTTATCGGCCAGAGAGCCGTGACACATGTCCAGCTGGTGGTGCGCCTTGGTGCGGAGCATACGTTGACCATCCTTTCCAAAATCGCCCGCGGGGCGGTCCAGGCCGGCGCGGCCGCGCCGGCTGAAAGGGAGCCGTGGGTATTTGTTTAACAGAAAATTTACATTTTCAAGAGCACTAATTAAGATACATCAAGCAACATAGAAAAATGGGCGGTGAAAGGGCGCACTTTGCACAAAAAGCACCCGGGAGCTTCTGCCGTATGGACAGAAGTTTCCCGGGTGCGGAAAAGTGGTTTCGGTCAGGCGGAGACCGGAGCGGGGGCGGCCGCGGACTGGGCGATGACCAGGGTGTCCCCCGCCTGGAGGATGGTGGAGCCGCCGGGGATGATGGTCTCGTTTCCCCGTTTGATCATGACGATGAGGGTGTCGCTCCGGGTGGGGATCTGCCGCAGGGAGCGGCCCACCCACTTGTGGCCCTTTTCCACCACGATCTCCTGGAGGGACAGGTTTTCCCGGTCCTCGAAGGCCCGGGCGGCCAGCACCAGCAGGTCGCCGGGCAGCAGCACCGTGCTGCCGTTGGGGACGATGGTCTCCTCCCTCCGGGCGATCATAACCACCAGCAGGTCGGAGGGGAGGGGGAGCTCCTTCAGGGTCTTGCCGTTCCAGGGATGATTTTTGTCCAGGTGGATCTTGATGAAGTCGATGTCGCTCTCCTCCTGGTAGTCGTTGAAGGTCTTGCTTACGTCGGCGGTGTGGTCGATCATGTGCAGCTTGGCGGAGACGCGGGGGAGCAGGCTGCCCTGGAGGGAGATGGACAGCAGGACGATGCAGAACACCAGGTTGAACAGGTTGTAGCGGGTCTCCGCCCCCTGGAGAACCGCCATGATGGCGAACACGATGGAGGCCACGCCCCGGAGCCCGGCCCAGGAGACCACCCCCACCTGGGCCAGAGAGGGGCGGAAGGGCAGCATCAGGACTGAGACCACCGCGGGCCGGGCCGCAAAGGTGAGAAACACCATGATGGCCAGGGCGGGCAGCAGCACCGAGGGCAGCTCTACCGGGGTCACCAGCAGGCCCAGCAGGAAGAAGATGAGCACCTGAGCCACGTCGGTGACCACATCGAAGAAGTGGACCAGGTTGCGCTTCTGGGGCAGCTTGGTGCTGCCCATGTAAATGCCGCACAGGTAGGAGCTCAGATAGCCGTTTCCCCCCAGCACGGTGGGCAGGGCGTAGGAGAGGATGACCACCGCAAAGACGAAGATGGTCTGGCTCTGTTCCGAGGGGAACATCCCCCGGCGCAGGCTCCAGATGGCCAGCTTGCCCAGGAGCAGGCCGCCCAGGGCGCCGATGGCGATCTGCTGCACCAGGAGCAGGGGGATAAACACGTCCTGTCCCCCCATGATGCCCACCGCCACGGTGGT
>CASFKT010000317.1 GCA_949295195.1 uncultured bacterium
GGGTCATGGATTTGATATCGGTCACGCTTCTCCGTCCTTTCGCAGCTTGCAGATGTAAAAGCCGTCCGTCCCGTGGACCTGGGGCCACAGGGTGATCTGTCCCTCTGAGACCTCCCCCGCCGGACCGGGCAGGAGAAAACGCTCCCGGGAAAACTCCGGGTGGGCGGCCAGGAAGGCGTCGGTAACTGCCCGATTCTCCCGCTCCAAAATCGTGCAGGTGGAGTAGACCAGCACGCCCCCGGGCTTCACATAGCCCGCGGCGTTGTCCAGAATGGCGCTCTGCACCTGGGGCAGTCCCGTCAGCGGCTCCGGGTCCTTGAAGCGGATGTCCGGTTTCTTCCGGATGACCCCCAGGCCGGAGCAGGGGGCGTCCACCAGCACACGGTCAAAGCCCCCCTCCCACTCCGGGCGGCGCACCTTGCCGTCGGCGGTCTGGGGGCGGATGCAGGTGAGGCCCAGGCGCTGGGCCCCCTTCTGGATGAGAGTCTTTTTGTGGGGGTGCAGGTCACAGGACCAGATCTCCCCCTGATCCTTCATTTGGATGGCGGCGGCGAAGGATTTTCCCCCGGGGGCGGCGCACATATCCAGCACCTTGCTCCCCGGCTCCGGGTCCAGGGCCATCACCGCCAGCCGGGAGGCCGGGTCCTGGACGTAAAAGAGCCCCTTCTGAAATGCGTCCAGCTCCTCAAGGCTGCCGCTGCGGGAGAGGACCAGGCAGTTTTTCAGCCAGGGGTGGGGCTCCCCGTGGACCCCCTCCGCCTGAAGGGCCTCCAGCGCCCCCTCCAGGTCCGTTTTCACCGTGTTCACCATGGCGGTGATGGGGGGCTGGCTGTTGTCGGCCTGGAGAAAGGCCGCCGTCCCCTCGCTGCCCAGAGTCTCCAGCAGCTCCCGCACCAGCCACGCCGGATGGCTGTACAGGGTGGCGTAGTACTCCGCCGGGTCGTCCTCGGGAATGGTGGGCAGGCGGTCCAGGCTGCGCTCCAGATTCCGCAGGATGGCGTTCACCATGCCGGGGGCCCGGGGATTTTTGCAGTGGGTCCGGGTGAGGTCCACCGACTGGTCCACCGCCGCGCTGTGGGGGATGCGGGTCAAAAACAGCATCTGGTAGAGCCCCAGCCTCAGGGCCTGGAGCACCTTCCCCTCCAGCCGCCTCAGGGGGATGTTGGAGAATTTGGACAGGTAGAAGTCCAGCAGAATGCGGTTCTGAATCACCCCGAAGCACAGCTGGGTGGCCAGGCCCGCGTCCCGGCTGTCCAGGCCGGCGGCGGCAATCTGCTTTTTCAGCACCCCGTCCGACCAGCCCCCCTGCCGCTCGCAGGCGTTCAGGGTGAGCAGGGCGACCTCACGTGCGTCCATATGCCTCTCCTCCTCCGGTTCGTTGTGAGTTGTGCATTCTTTTTCTTGAAAGAAAAAGAATCAAAAAGAACTTTGGCGCAAAACTTCGTTTTGCTGGATCGTTTTTGTTTGTCCCGTCCCGTCCGAATGGAAGGCTGGCGGCCCGGTGTGCCGCCCCTACGAAAAAAGCGTTCTCAGGCTCACCGTAGGGGCCGGACACTGGCCGGCCCGCCATATCCCGGAACGGCGGGAGGGGCAAGCCCCTCCCCTACGGTTCTCAAGAAACTCTTCCGGGATTGGGTAGGGGAGGCCCTTGGGCCTCCCGCCGGGGGCATGCCAAGAGGTCACCCTCATCCGTCACGCTTCGCGTGCCACCTTCCCCCTTGAAGGGCGGTTAAACACTAAAGCCGTCCCTTCTTCTCGCAGGGGCCGGTCCCAGACCAGCCCGCAATTACGGACCAGCTATCACCTGCTCGGCCAAACCAGGCGCAGTCGTGGAACCGCACCAGCGGAAATTTTTGCAAACCCAGGGCCCAGTGGCCCGGGAGGAATTTAGATGCCCACTCAGATTTTGCGCGCCGGAAATTCTACTCATCTTCACAAGTACGCGTCCTCCGTAACGGGGTCCGGGGAAAGCGGTCCTATGGACCTAGGCGGAGCATAGCGGAGCCGTAGTCCATCGGCCGCGTCCCCGGCGGCGTTTTGGTGACTTTGCCGCCGCGGGCAAAGTCACTCGCCCCGCAGGGCGAAACCCTGCAAAACGGCGCGCCGAGTCGTGGCCCAGGCCAGCCTCTCTTGCCCTTGCAAGGCAATTCACCTTCTCGCGCCCTACATGCATAAGATGAATAACACAGCACAGCTTTCGCCCCCTCATCCGCCCCAAGGGGAAGGCTCAACAAAGATTAGGGGGCGAAACGTAGTTTCGCATGAAGTTCTTTTGCCCACTTTTCTTACAAGAAAAGTGGGTGTCCGCGTAAATAATCCGCCGCCGCCATCCGCCGGGATCCCGGTGCCTGAAGCTCTGTAATGCGGATCACCTTGCCATCTCCACAGGAGACGTCGATGCCCTCTTTTCCGGCGGACAGGACGGTGCCGGGGGCTTTCTGGGTGTTCTCCCCCGTCTCCCGGACGGCGAACACCTTTACCGTCTCCCCGTTCAAAATGTCCGTGGAGGTGGCGGGCCAGGGCGTCAGCCCCCGCACTTGGTCGTGGATGGCCTTGGCGGGCTTAGTCCAGTCGATGGGGGACAGGGCCCGGGACAGCAGGGGGGCAAAGGTGACCTTGGACTCGTCCTGAGGGGTACGGGTGGCGGTGCCGGCGGCCAGGTCGGCCACCGTCTTCACCAGCAGCTCCCCGCCCATCTGGGCCAGCCGGTCGTGGAGGGTCTCCACCGTCTCGTCCGGGTCGATGGGGGTAGCGGCCTGGGCGATGATGTCCCCCGCGTCCAGCTCGGTGGCCATATACATGATGGTCACGCCGGTCTCGGTCTCCCCGTTGATGACCGCCCAGTTGATGGG
>CASFKT010000318.1 GCA_949295195.1 uncultured bacterium
GTAGGGGACGATGCAGTAGGAGCAGAAGTTGTTGCACCCGTACATGATGGACACCCAGGCCTTCACCTTGTCCTGGCGCACCACCGGGATGCCCTCGGCGATAGAACCGGCCTCGTCGGGGATCTGGAAGATGCGGCCCCGGCTGGTGAGCAGGGTGTGGATAAATTCGGGGAACTTCCACAGCACGTGGGGGCCGAACACCAGGTCCACGTGGCGGAAGGACTGTTTGATCTTGTCGGCCACGTGCTGCTCCTGGGCCATGCAGCCGCACACGCAGATGATCTGGTCCGGGTGGCGGCGCTTCACGTGGACCAGGGCGCCCAGGTTGCCCAGCACCCGCTGTTCCGCATGCTCCCGGATGGCGCAGGTGTTCAGGACGATGATCTGGGCCTCCTCCTCTTGGTCGGTGAAGCCGTAGCCCATCTGGCTTAAATAGCCCCGGATGCGCTCGGAGTCGGCCTCATTCTGCTGGCAGCCATAGGTGTCTACAAAGGCCAGGGGCTGCTCGGGCCGGGCAGCGCTGAGGGCGGCGATTTCCCGGCAAAAAGAAAGCTGGCGGTCAATGTCCGCCTGCGGGATGGTAGTGGTAGTCCGTTCCATGTGGTCCTCCCAGGGTGGATTTTTGTTCTGCCCTTCCGGGCATACTCCCCCAAAAGGGGCGGAGGGGCAGATAACTGTAGCATTTTATTGTAGCATTTTTTCGGCCCGGGCACAAGAGCGGGGGCCGCTTTCTCCCGGGAAAATCTCCGATGGGACCCGGGCTCCGCAGGGATTTTGAAAACTTTTTGTAAATGTTTTCCCATTTGTCCCCGGAAGGCGGGGACAGGGCGGGGGGCCGGATTGCCTTTTCAGGGCCGGAGTGCTAAAATAAAGTATTCCGGGGAGCGGATCTGTTCCGCCCCGGCGCTCACTTGAGACAGACAGAAGGGAGCATCCACATGCGAAAGCTGGTCATTGAAAAAGCGGCCATCCGGGCCAACATGGCGGTGGTCCGGAAGCGTGCGGCGGGGGCCGCCCTGTACGGCGTCCTCACCGGAGACGGCGGCGGGGCCGGTCTGATCCCCCTGGCCCGGATGCTCCGGGACGAGGGGGTGGGCCGCTTTGCCGTGGGCAGCGTGGAGGAGGCCCAGGAGCTGCGGGAGGCCGGCTTCGTGGACGAGGAGATCCTCATGCTCCGGGCCACCGTGGACCGGGAGGAGCTGGAGCGGCTGGTGGACCTGAATGTGGTGTGCACCATCTCCTCGGTGGACACCGGCCTGGCCCTGAACGCGGTGGCGGAGAACCGCTCCACCGTGGCCGAGGCCCACATCCAAGTGGACACGGGGATGGGCTTCGGCGGCTTCCTGGTGGGGGAGCCGGAGAAGATCCTCCTGGCCTACCGCTCCCTGCCCAATGTGGCCCTGTCTGGGATCTATACCCAGCTCCACACCAGCCCCAAGGGCAGCGAGCAGGAGGTATCCGCCCAGCTCAAGCAGTTCCACCGGGTGCTGGACGCCATCCACGCCGCCGGGTTTGAGACCGGTCTGGTCCACGCCGCCGGCTCCTACGCCCTGATGCACTTTGACGCGGCCCGGCTGGACGCGGTGCGGGCCGGGTCCGTTCTGCTGGGCCGGTGCCGCCGCACCCAGGGGGACGGCCTGACCGTGGTGGGGTATGGAGAGGCCCCCCTGGCTCCCCAAGGGGCACACGGTGGGCTCGGACAAGCTGGTCACCCTGAAAAAGCCCACCCGGGTGGCGGTGCTGCCTGTGGGCTATCAGAACGGCTTCGGGGTGGAGCGGCCCCGGGCCGCCGGCTTCTGGTCCCTGTGGAAGCTGTGGCGGCAGAGCCGCCAGCGCACCGTGCGCATCGGAAACCAGCGTGTGCGGGTCATCGGGAGCATCGGCGCCACCGAGACCATTCTGAACGTCACCGACGTGAAGTGCTCCGCCGGGGACACCGCCGTCTTTGACCTGGACCCCCTGTACGCCAGAGGGGTTCACATTGAATACCGCTGACCTGGCCGCAGAATCGCCGCTGTGTGTAGGGGCGGATAGTATCCGCCCGAAGAATGGCCGCGCCGGCTGGCGGGCAGCTGATAGCTGCCCCTACAAAATTCAAACACGACAGTGCGGCTTTCTCAGAGAGATCCCGCGATTTCCAGACAATACAACAAAGGTTGTGAAACCACATGAACGATTTGCCCTTTCAGCCGCTGCTGTTCGGCGGCGACATCAACGTATACAGCGTGGCCCGG
>CASFKT010000319.1 GCA_949295195.1 uncultured bacterium
GGCGTACTGCCGCCCCGCCCGCACCGCCCGGAGGGCGGCCTCGTTGACGATGTTGGCCAGCTCCGCGCCGGAGGCCCCGGCGGCCGTCTTGGCGATGGGTTCAAAGTCCACGTCCTCCGCCAGGCGGATCTTCTTGGCGTGGACCTTCAAAATGTCGATGCGGCCCTGGAGGTCGGGGAGCTCCACGGGGATGCGCCGGTCAAAGCGGCCCGGACGCAACAGGGCGGGGTCCAGGGAGTCGGGGCGGTTGGTGGCGGCCAGCACCACCACGCCCTTGGAGCCGTCGAAGCCGTCCATCTCGGTGAGCAGCTGGTTCAGGGTCTGCTCCCGCTCGTCGTTGCCGGAAAACTGGCCGTCCCGCTTCTTGCCGATGGTGTCGATCTCGTCGATGAAGACGATGCAGGGGGCCTTCTCGTTGGCCTGCTTGAACAGGTCCCGCACCTTGGCCGCGCCCCGGCCCACGAACATCTCCACAAACTCGGAGCCGGCGATGGAGAAGAAGGGCACGTTGGCCTCGCCGGCCACCGCCTTGGCCAGCAGGGTCTTGCCGGTGCCCGGAGGGCCCACCAGCAGGGCGCCCTTGGGCAGCTTGGCGCCGATGGAGCGGTACTTCTCCGGGTCGTGGAGAAAGTCCACGATCTCGCCCAGGAGTTCCTTGGCCTCGTCCTCCCCGGCCACGTCGGCAAATCGGATGCCGGTAGAGGAGGGCACGTACACCTTGGCCCCGGAATTGCCGCCCATGCCGAACATCATGCCGTCGCCGCCCCCCACGGCGTTCTTCATCCGCTTGTTCAGGAAGTAGCCGATGACCAGGAAGGGCAGGAAGGGCAGAATCCAGCTCAGCAGAATATAGAGCAGAGAATTGGTCTGGCCGCCGGTGTCGATGCTGCTCAGCTGGCCGCCGTGCTCGTACACCCGGTTCACCAGGTCCATGTCGCTGGGGATAGGCACCGTCTTGTAGACATTCTCCTGGGCCTTGTCGGTGAAGATGATCTCATCCGTATCAATCTGCACCAATCCGATGTTGTCGTCATAGGTCATGGACATGAAGGTGGTGTAGTCCACCTCCTGCACCGGGGTCTCCCACATCATGGGAAACAGCGTGGCATTCAGCAGCATGATGACCAGTATGATGACCACATAGTAGAAGATCAGCGGTTTCTTCGAGGGCTTCTTCAGCTCTTGCATACATATCAATCCTTTATCATGAGAGATGGGAATTTGCGGATGCCGTTAACAGGTTAATTGTATTGTACGGGTTTATGGGAAAAAATCTATGGTAGTATGTGAATATTTTGTGGAAAATTTGTGAACCCTGGCCAGAGCGTAAAAAACACCCCGGACGTCCACCCGTCCGGGGTATGAAATCGTTTATGTGACTGGGACTCAGGCGGCAGCTCGGGAGAGCCGCTCCTCCGGGATGAGAGCCCGGAAAAAGGTGATGCGGGGCAGAACGCGGATCAGAAGCGAACCCAGAATATAGCAGGCCAGCAGCTCGCCCAATCCCACGGTAAAGGCATTAAAGGCGAAGGCAGGCCAGAAGGCGGCAGTAAATCCCACACTGGTCCAGGCAATCTCAGCGCCCACAATGACCGCATTGAAGATCACCGGCGGCAGAGGGGAGGGCATGTACTGGGTCACCCAGCAGCCAAAGAGAGTGGCAGCGGTGCCAAAGAGGATGTCCAGAGGGAAAGGAGAGAATAGGTTGGCGATAAAGCATCCTACCACCAGTCCCGGCGTGGCAGCGGGAAACAGGAAGGGCAGAACGGTCAAAGCCTCGGCCAGCCGTACCTGGATGCCGCTGTACTGAGGGATAGGCAGGGCCACCGTCAAAACAGCGTACACGGCGGCAATCAGGGCCGCCAAGGTGAGATCGCGGGTGGAAAATTTGCGCATTGGGAAAACCTCCATTTTGTTATTTAGAGAACGGCGGAGCCCGGAACATGGCTCCCCGAACGAACATAGAGCAGTGCGTACACGCGCTGTTGTCACGCTGCGGATTGGGCCCGCGGCCGGGTCGACAACTCCTCCGACTCCGGGCAGAC
>CASFKT010000320.1 GCA_949295195.1 uncultured bacterium
GAACAGCACGTGGAACATGTCCACCACATAGCCCTGGAGGGCCCGGTCGATGAGGTTGCCCACCGCCCCCGCCAGCAGCAGGGCCAGGGCCGTCCGGCCGAAGGGGTGGCGGAACAGGGGCTTCCACACCGCGATGGCCAGCAGCACCGACATCACCAGGGAGATGAGGGCGAGAATCCAGGTGTGGTCGGAGAACAGGGAGAAGGCGGCCCCCGTGTTCTCCACATAGGTCAGGTCCAGGAGATAGGGGAGGAAGGGCACATGCTCCCCCAGGGGGATATTCTGGACCACCAGATACTTCACCAGCTGGTCCAGGGCCACCAGAACGGCCGCAAGAATGGCATATAACATGGAACGGTCTCCTTTGTATCCGTGGAAAAATGTACATGTTATTTTACCATGTCCCGCCGCCGGGAACAACGGGGAATTTTCATGGAATTTTCCCCCTGGGACCGCCCCCCGTTGACAGCCGCCCGGCCCGACTCTACAATGGGAGGAGAAAACGCGCTGTGGGAGGAGACGGACATGGATATTCAGGGACTGCAGAAGATGACCCTGCTGGACTATCCCGGCAGGGTGGCGTGTACCGTATTTCTGGGGGGGTGCGACCTGCGCTGTCCCTTCTGCCACAACGGGGGACTGGTGCTGGGCCCCATGCCGGCCGAGCTGGACAGCGAAGAGCTGCTGGCCTTTCTGCGCAAGCGCCGGGGTCTGCTGGACGGGGTGTGCGTCACGGGAGGGGAGCCCCTGCTCCGCCCGGACCTGCCGGAGCTGCTCTCTCAAATCAAGGCGCTGGGCTATCCGGTGAAGCTGGACACCAACGGCGGCCGCCCCGCTCAGCTGCGGGCCCTGGCGGAGGCGGGTCTGGTGGACTATGTGGCCATGGACGTGAAAAACAGTCCCGGGCGGTACGGGGAGACGGCGGGGGTGCCCGGCCTGGACCTGGCCCCCTTCCGGGAGAGCGTCTCCTTCCTGCTCCAGGGGACGGTGGACTACGAGTTCCGCACCACGGTGGTGCGGGAGTTCCACGACGCGGACAGCTTCAAGGCCATCGGCCCCTGGATCGCCGGTGCGAAGCGGTACTTCCTCCAGAGCTTTGTGGACCGGGACACGGTGCTCCGGGAGGGGCTCCACCCCTGGGACGGGGAGACGCTGGGGAGCTTCGCGGACCTGGTCCGGCCCTATGTGGAGCAGGTGGAGCTGCGGGGGGTGTAGCTCACAGAAACAGGGAGACGGCGCAGTACACCAGCAGCAGGGCCATAATCGTATTGACCACCCGGGTGTGCCGGGAGAACAGGAGGCGGAATACCGACCCGAAGGCCGCCCAGGCCAGGGTGAACGCAAACCCGATGAAGGCCAGCAGCAGGGCAAAGAGAAACAGAATCACCGGCTGTCCGCCATAGTAGGGGAGGATATATGCCTCCATGGACATGATGCAGTAGAGATATATTTTCGGGTTGATGAACTGGAGGAGCAGGCCGGACAGGAAGCCCTCCCGGGAGTGGTCCTCCTGGATCATATCGGAGCTGCGGAAGGTGCCCCAGGCCAGATAGAGCATATAGGCCGCCCCCAGCACCAGCATGGGCAGCCGGATGGCGGGGATCAGGGCGGACAGGGCGCAGAACAGGGTGCACAGCACCATCACAATGGTGAATCCCACCCAGATGCCCAGATTGAAGGGCAGAGCCCGCCGGAAGCCCAGCCGTCCGGCGTTGGACATGGACATGATGTTGTTGGGGCCCGGGGTGGCGGCGGTGATCACCGCGTAGGTGAGGAAGGCGTACCAGGGAAACATGGCGCTTGACCTCCTGTTCCAGGGATGATACAATATCCAGGACGAAAAATCCAGTATCCCGGATTTCTCTTATATTGTACTCTTGTGATACTATATTGTCAATAGGGGGACTGCATCTTTGAATGTCAACGACGTCATCGCCCGAAATGTCCGGGCCACCCGGGAGCGGAAGAAGCTGACCCTGGACGGGGCGGCGGAGCTCACCGGGGTGTCCCGGAGCATGCTGGCCCAGATTGAGAAGGGGGAGGTCAACCCCA
>CASFKT010000321.1 GCA_949295195.1 uncultured bacterium
GGGATGACTTCGATGTTGCGCACGATGACCTGCATCAGGCTGACCACGGTGATCAGGACCAGAAAGACCACCATGAAAAATTCCTCAAAGTGCAGGTCCAGCCATTTGATGATTTTCATACACGATACCCCCTTGAAAGTCGAACTCTTTTTCTCAGGTTCATTCCGACGACTCCTCCAGAATGCGCAGCAGTTCCTGACGCATGGCCTCCGCCGGCGCCTTTTTCCCGGACCAGAGCTCCACCTGGGCCACGCCCTGGTACAAGGACATGCCCAGCCCATTCAGAATCCGGCAGCCCTTCTCCTCCGCGTCCAGCAGAAACCGGGTCTTGTCCGGGTTGTAGCAGGCGTCGAAACAGAACTGGCTGGGCTGGAGATACTCCTTGGGCAGGGGAGTCTGGCCGATGGTCTTTCCCATGCCCACGCCGCTGGCGTTGAGCACCACGTTGCAGGCGGCCAGCTTGGAGAAGTCCCCGTAGGGGACGAACTCCGCGATGGGAGCAAAATTCTGGTTGATGTCCTCCGCCAGCGACTGGGCGCAGGCTTCAAAGGCGTCGGTGATATAGATTTTCCGGGCCCCGTTGTAGGCCAGAATGGAGCACATGGCCCGGCCGGCTCCCCCTCCGCCGAAGCAGAAGAACACGCTCTGATCCACCTGGACGCCTCCCTCCTGGGTCAGGGAGGTGTAGAAGCCCACCCCGTCGGTGTTGTAGCCGATGAGCCGCCCCTCGGGGGTCCTGACCACCGTGTTGCAGGCGCCCATCTTGCGGCACAGGGGGTCCAGGTCGTCCAGATAGCGCAGGACCTGGACCTTGTTGGGCTTGGTCACCGCGAAGCCGGCGAAGTTCATGTGGCGGATACCGGCCACGATCTCCCCCAGGTGCTCCGAGCCGGCCTGGGTGTAGAAATAGAGCATGTTCAGCCCCGCCGCCTCATATCCAGCGTTTTGCATCCGGGCGGCGAAGGACTGGCCCAGGGGGGTCCCGATCAGGGTGACCATTTTTGTGTTGATGTCTACCTTCATAACTGTTTGCCCTCGTTTCTATGTAGATTCCGTTATAGTCCGTTGGAGGCAAAGTATTCCTTGGCGGTCTCCAGGCAGCGCCTGGCGTGTCCGGCCTGTCCCCTGAGTTCCAGCTCCCTCAGATTGGGCAGCTCGATGGCGCACACGTTTTCCGGCAGGGCCTCCAGGAACCCCTTCAGGTCCGCGGCGCCCTCGCCGCAGTACACCCGGCCGCCCCGGACGATCTCCACCGTTTCCCGGCCCGCCGGATCGGAGGGCCAGTCGCACAGGTGAATGATCCCAAAGCGGGCGGGGTCCACCGCCCGGATCTCCCCGGGGGTGACTCCGGTGAGGTGCACATAGATCATATCCATCAGGATTTTCAGGTTGTCCGCCCCCACCTCGTCCTGCAGGGCGATGGCCTGGTCCATGCTGGTCAGCTCCGAGACGATGGGGAACTCCAGGTTCAGGGTGAGCCCGAACTGGGCGGCCTGCTCGCACAGCGCGCCGTAGCGGTCCACCACGAAGCTGTGATCCCTGGTCCACACGCTGGTCAGCACCTGGGTGGCCCCCAGCTCCGCCCCCTTCTCGAAGGCGGCCCGGTAGTCGATCCCGCAGTCCTTTAAGGCCTGCCGGACTGCGCGGAACAGAGCCGGGTCGTCCTCCAGATGGACCTGGGGTTCCCCCTCCAGGCCCATGGGGATGGTGCGGAGGCTGACATAGTCGTATCCGGCCTCCCGGGCGATCTGGATTTGATGAATGGGGTCGATGCCTGGTATGGTAAGATAGGCGAGAGAAAACTGCCTTGACATACTTTTTCCGCTCCTTCTCGTTTTTCATACTGCGGCGCCGTATGCTTGTTGTCGACAATAACCAACATCCTGCTGTTTCCGGGTTCATTTTATATTCGTTCCACCTAAGAGGTCCATTATTTAAACTTCATGCATTCATCGAAGTTGTGCATAAGTTATGTCGGGGGGCGTGGAGCTCGGTTAAATTTACTAAAAGAGTCCTGAAATTTTTATGGCATATGACCAGACTAAAGTGAAAAAATGAGCGCCGGATGCAGCGCGGCTCGCGTTTTTTGGAAAAATAATCGAGATAGAGCATAGATCGCCCTGAAAGATGTATTGGATTCCTGAGATGGGTTCCGATATGATTCCAGTGAGAGAGACCATGGCTCAAATGATCCGGGCTTATGGATATTCAAGGCCCCGCGCCCATGCGGTCCGCAGGGCGGGGGGAAGAAAAGAGAGGGATACAGGATGGAACAATTTCGCGGAAGTCAGAACTATGTGGCCTCGGAGGAGCTGATGCGGGCGGTGAACATCGCCATGGTGCTCCAGAAGCCCCTGCTCATCAAAGGGGAGCCGGGCACCGGCAAGACCATGCTGGCCGAGGCCATCTCCCAGGCCCTGGGCAAGAAATTGATCATCTGGAACATCAAGTCCACCACCAAAGCCCAGGACGGCCTGTATGTGTACGACGTGGTCCAGCGCCTGTACGACAGCCAGTTCGGGGGCGAGGGGGTGGACGACATCGCCAAGTACGTCCGGCTGGGCAAGCTGGGGGAGGCG
>CASFKT010000322.1 GCA_949295195.1 uncultured bacterium
GGTCCCCGGCCGCCCGGCCCGGTCCAGGCCGCTGGAGGTGCACGCCGCGTCGTACTTGGCCGCGTCGGCCAGAATTTCCAGCTTGTCCATAAGCTCCACACCGGTCCCTCCCCTCTGAGTAAGATAGAACACATGTACTATTATTATAGAGCGCGGCGAAAAAATGTCAAGGGGAAAATCCTGCCGCGCCGGGTGCGCAGAAACGCCGGGGAAGCGGGGCCCACTTGTCCTTTTCCCGAAAATCCGCTATAATAGAGCAGACTTATATGATAAAGAGAGAGGAGGAGATCCCATGCGTCGGCTGGCCATCTTCTCCTTTGCCTTTGCCCTGGCCGCCCTGTGTGCCGGGTACCTGCCCCTGGAGGGAGTGCTGATCCCTCTGGGGATCGGATGCGCCGTGCTGTCCGCCTTCACCTGGATTCCCCTGGAGGGGCGGAGGCGGGCCCGGAAGGCGGTGCGCTGGGCGGCGGCCGGGTTAGCCCTGGGGTTCCTCTGGACCGCCGGGTATTCCGCCCTGTTCTGGCGGCCCGCCTTAGCCCTGGACGACACCACCATCCGCCTCCAGGGTACCGTGGCCCAGTGGCCCCAGGAGACCGACTATGGTTTCTCCGTCCAGGTCCGGCTGGAGCCCGAGTCCGGCCTGGACATCCGGACCCTGCTGTACCTGGACGAGCAGGGGGCGGACCTGCGCCCCGGGGACCAGATCGAGACGGTGGCCCACTGTTCCCGGGCGGACCGCTCCGCCTCCGGGGAGGAGATCACCTACTACACCGCCCAGGGCGTCTTCCTCACCGCCCGGGCCTACGGCCGCCTGGATGTAGAGCGGCCGGAATCCCCGCCCATCCGGGACTGGCCGGCCTACTGGACCCGGGCCCTGGAGGAGAGCGTGGAGCGCATCTTTCCCCAGGGTGTGGCGCCTCTGGCCAAGGCCCTGGTCACGGGAAACCTGACGGACCTGTCCGACTCCTTCAACACGGACCTCCAGCGCACCGGCCTCACCCACACGGTGGCGGTGTCCGGCTCCCATCTGGTGCTTCTGGCGGGGCTGCTGTCCCTCCTGCTGGGCGGCAGCCGGAGGGGGACCGCTCTGGTGCTCATCCCTGTTTCCATCCTGTTTACCATGATGACCGGGTGCACCCCGTCCATCGTCCGGGCGGCCATTATGATTATCCTGCTCCAGATTGCCCCGCTGCTCCGCCGGGAGCGGGACAGCGCCACCGCCCTGGGGACGGCCCTGCTGCTCATTCTGCTGGCAAACCCATTCTCCATCACCCATGTGGGGCTCCAGCTGTCCTTCGCGGCGGTGGCGGGCATCCTCCTGTGCGCCGACCGCATCCAGGAGGTCCTGATGGCCCGCGTCCCCTTCGAGGAAGCCAAGCGGGGGAGCCCCGGCTGGTGCGCACGGAGTATTCTGCGCTTCCTGGTCTCCACCCTGGCCGCCACCGTGGGGGCCAGCGTGCTCACCACGCCCCTCACCGCCCTGTACTTCAACTCGGTGCCCCTCATCTCCCTGCTGTCCAACCTGCTCACCCTGTGGGCGGTGAGCGGACTGTTCGGAGCGGGGCTGTCTCTGCTGGGGCGGTACCTGACCTGGAGCATCGAGGGTCTGTCCCGGGCCCCCTTCTCCGCCATCACCCTGGACACGCCCTACTACCGGATGTGGCTGGTTTTTGTCTATCTGCTGATCCTGTTTGTCCTCCTCCAGCGGGGGAAGCGGCGGTGTGTCACCACCCCCATCTGCGCCGGAGTGTCCTCCCTGTGCCTGGCCATGGTGCTGAGCAATCTGAGCTTCTGGCAGGGGGCCGGGGCGGTCACCGCCCTGGACGTAGGCCAGGGGCAGAGTATTCTGGTGCGCTCCGGCCGCTTCCTGACCCTGGTGGACTGCGGCGGGGACGGCTATGACAGTGCCGGGGACGTGGCCGCCGACTACCTGACCGACCGGGGTGTGGGGCGGCTGGACCTGCTGGCGCTCACCCACTTCCACGACGACCACGCCAACGGGGTGGCCCAGTTCCTGCGGCGGATAGATGTGGACACTCTGGCCATCCCCGACGTGGAGCCGGACAGCGCCATCCGGCAGGAGATCGTCTCCCTAGCCCAGGAGCGGGGCACGGAAGTGCTGTATATCCAAAATGACACCACCCTGGACCTGGGGGAGGGGCGGACCATCCGCCTCATCGCCCCGCTGGGCAGCGGGGAGACCAACGAGGAGGGCCTCACCGTCCTGGCCTCCCAGGGGGAGTTTGACGTGCTGGTCACCGGCGACATGGGCTCCGACGTGGAGGAGCTGTTGCTCCGCCACACCCAGCTGCCCGAGCTGGAAGTGCTGGCGGTGGGCCACCACGGGTCCAAATATTCCACCTCCCAGGCCCTGCTGGACCAGACACGGCCGGAGTACGCCCTCATCTCCGTGGGGGCGGACAACCGCTACGGCCACCCGGCCCAGGAGACGGTGGAGCGCATCGCCGCCGCCGGGGCGGAGATCTACCGCACGGATGTGTCGGGAACGATCACCGTCCAGGTCAACGAAATCTGAGGCGCGTAGGGGCGGATATTATCCGCCCGTCTAAACCGATTGATACCTGACAGGAGGAAACCCCATGGCCTTTCCCTTGACCGACGAACAAAAGAAGATTGTAGACGACCGAGGCGGGGAGCTGCTGGTGTCCGCCGCCGCCGGGTCGGGCAAGACCCGGGTGCTGGTGGAGCGGCTGCTGGACCGGGTGACCCGGGAGGGGCTGGATCTGGACCGCTTCCTGGTTATCACCTACACCAAGGCCGCCGCCGCCGAGCTGCGCACCCGCATCGCCCAGGAGTTATCCTCCCGCCTGGCGGAGAACCCCGGGGACCGGCATCTGCGGCGGCAGTCCACTCTGGTGTACCGGGCCCAGATCTCCACCATCCACTCCTTCTGCTCCGCCCTCCTGCGGGAGGAGGGCCACCGGCTGGACCTGGACCCGGACTTCCGGCTGTGCGACGAGGGGGAGGCCCAGGTGCTCATGGCCC
>CASFKT010000323.1 GCA_949295195.1 uncultured bacterium
CCCCGGCTCTCTTGTTTGGGAGGTGGTGTTCCATGTCTCTCCTGGGCCGGCTGGCCGACGCGCTGTGGAACCCCTGGCTGCTGGGGCTGTTTCTGTTTACCGGCCTGGTGCTGACAGTGGGGAGCGGTTTCTTTCCCCTGCGGCGCTTCCGGCTGTGGTGGCGGGAGACGGCGGGGAACCTGCTCCACACCAGCCGCGCCTCCAAAGGCGGCGGCATCTCCTCCCTCCAGGCCCTGGCCACTGCCCTGGCCTCCACTATCGGCACGGGCAGCATCGCCGGGGTGGCCATGGCCATCTATCTGGGAGGGCCGGGGGCGGTGTTCTGGATGTGGGTGTCCGCCCTGCTGGGCATGTCCACAGGGTGTGTGGAAAAACTGCTGTCCGTGCAGTATCAGACCGCCGCCCCCAGGGGAGGGCGGCAGGGCGGCCCCATGTTCTACCTGCGGGACGGCCTCCGCGCCCCCGGGCTGGCCGCCTGGTTCTCCCTGGCCTGTCTCCCCGCCACTCTGGCGGGGGGGAACCTGGTCCAGGCGGGCTCCATCGCCTCCGCCCTCCAGTCCGCCTTCGGCTGGGACCGGCTGCCGGTGGGGGTGGGAACGGCCCTGCTGGCCGGGCTGGTGATGGTGGGGGGCATGGGCCGGGTGGCCCGGGTGTCGGAGCGGCTGGTGCCCGCCATGGCCCTGCTGTACCTGGGAAGCGGCGCCCTGGTGCTGATCGTCCGGGCAGAGGAGCTGCCCCGGGCCTTCGACCTCATCTTCTCCTGCGCCCTGAACCCGGAGGCCGCCCTGGGGGGCGGGGGCGGCTACGCCCTGCCCGCCGCCCTGCGCCACGGGGTGGCCCGGGGGGTGTTCACCAACGAGGCGGGTCTGGGCACCTCCGCCATGGCCCACGGGGCCGCCCAGGCGGACCACCCCGCCCGGCAGGGGATGTGGGGTATCTTTGAGGTGTTCGTCTCCACCCTCCTGGTGTGCACCGTCACCGCCCTGGTCATTCTGGTTAGCGGGGTCTACGTGCCGGAGGAGGCTCTCCTCCATCTCCAGAGCGGGCAGGTCCCCGGCTCCAGCCTGGGGGTCCCCCTCACCGCCCGGGCTTTCGCCTCGGTGCTGGGGCCCGCCGGGGAGTGGGTGGTGGCCCTGAGCCTCATTCTCTTCGCCTTCTCCTCCATTCTGGGATGGAGCTGCTACGGACAGCAGGGGCTGCGCTACCTCACCGGCGGGGACCGGTCTCTGCCCCTCTACCGGGCGGTCTTTCTGGGGTGCATCGTGCTGGGGGCCGTCTCCGACGTCTCCCCCCTGTGGCAGCTGGTGGACCTGTGCAACGCCCTCATGGCCCTGCCCAATCTGCTGGCCCTGCTCCTCCTGTCCCCCCAGGCCCTGAGCTGCCTGCGTGCCTGGGCCAGAACGCAAAAATAGAGACGGCTAAACGCCGTCTCTATTTTTCTTATTCCACTGAGGTCTCGTCCCACAGCACCGGCTCCCCCCGCTCCAGGGAGGGCCGCACCTCTATGATCCGCTGGTTGGAGGTTTTTCAGGCCGATGACAAAGGGCCCGTCCACCAGCACGTCCAGCTGCTCCAGCAGCGCCCGGCCGTGCTCCCCCACCTTCCCGGCGGCCAGGTCCTCGAACAGATAGCCGGTGTAGCACCAGATGTCCTTCTCCGGAAAGCGCTCCCGCACCTGGCGCACCAGGTCCAGCACCGCCCCCTGGTTCCGGGGGTGGCATGGCTCGCCCCCCAGAAGGGACAGCCCCTTGATGTAGGGCTTCTCCAGTGCCTTCAGCACCGCATCCGCCGACTCCTGGGTGAAGGGGGTTCCATATTCAAAATCCCAGGCCTCCGGATTGAAGCACTCCGGGCAGGCGTGGGTGCAGCCGGACACAAAGACCGAGACCCGAATACCCGGCCCGTTGGCCACGTCAATGGGGCGGATGTCAGCGTAGTTCATTCCTCTTTCACAGCCTCGCAGAGTTTCCGCCGCAGGCGGAAAGAATTTAAAAAAGTCCGAAGGCGAATTTACTGCGTAGCCGTTGGCGGCTTTGCCGCCTTACGGATACGGCGTACCCCTTGCGGGTGCTTCGCCGCAGGACACCTCGACCCCTGGCCGCGGCGGCCAGGTCCGCCTTTTCCGTGAAAAGGCGAGGGGGGTATCGGCGGCGGTTTCCTTGGGAACCGCCGCCGTATCTAGGGGGGACAACGTCCCCCCTGGAGGGATTACAGGTGCAGGACCCGGGACTTGATCTCCTTGGTCTTGCCCACGTTCCAGTAGTTTTCACCCAGGTATCCGCAGGTGCGGCGGGTGACGTTCATCTTGTTCTGGTCCTTGTTGTGGCATACGGGGCACTCCCACTGGAAGTCGTCGTTGATCATGATCTCCCCGTCGTAGCCGCAGCACTGGCAGTAGTCGCTCTTGGTGTTGAACTCGGCGTACTGGATATTGTCGTAGATAAACCGGACCATCTCTTTCAGGGCCTCCAGGTTGTGGCGCATGTTGGGGATCTCCACATAGGAGATGCACCCGCCGGTGGAGATCTTCTGGAACTGGCTCTCAAAGGTGAACTTGTCAAAGGCGTCGATGTGCTCCCGCACGTCCACGTGGTAGCTGTTGGTGTAGTAGCCCTTGTCGGTGATGTCGGGGATGGTGCCGAAGCGCTCCTTGTCGATGCGGGCGAAGCGGTAGCATAGACTCTCCGCCGGGGTGCCGTACAGGGCGAAGCCGATGTTGGTCTCCTTCTTCCA
>CASFKT010000324.1 GCA_949295195.1 uncultured bacterium
GGGGATGGTTGCCCTGCTGATTGTCTGTGTAATCGGGGTCCAGGCGGTATTTGCCGGGCTGGGAATGGTAAGCGCCCAGCATGGCGGCGTCTCCTCCGGTCAGAGCGCCCAGGCGGGCGGAGACGAAAGCCGGCCGGTTCAGGAGCCTGGTGCTTCTTCTGCACCGGAGGATACCGGTTCCACCCGGCCCGCCCCCAGCTTCTGCCCCTTCTGTGGCGAGGGGCTGCCCTCCTCCTTCCAGTGGGGGCAGTTCTGCCCTTACTGCGGGGAGCAGATTGAGGCGTAGGAGGAAAATTTATGGAAAAGACGATGAAATGCCTGCGCTGCGGGCAGACGCTGAAATTTCTGAGGAGGGAAAATCTACAACTGGGAAAGACCGGATGGATTACCGGAGACTGGGGAAATCTGGTGGCCGGAGCCCTGGATGTGGCCATCCTCCAGTGTCCCGGCTGCGGAAAGCTGGAGTTTTTCAGAGGGGACTTTGCCCTTGAGGAGCGCACGGAGGAGCCGCTGGCTCAAGTGACCTGTCCCCAGTGCGGCGTCCGGTATGATTTCGACTATCCCAAGTGCCCGGTGTGCGGCACAAAAAACACCATTTTTTGAGGAAGGAACAAGACCATGGGCTTTTTTGACAAACTGAAAAAGATCAACATTTTTTCCAGCTTCGGCTCGGAGCTCACCGACGACTTCTACGACGAGCTGGAGGAGTCCCTGATTCTGGCGGACACGGGGATGGATACCGCCCTGGAGCTGGTGGAGGAGCTGCGCCGCCGGGTGAAGGAGGAGCACATCAAGACGGTGGAGGAGGCCCGTTCCTGCATGTGCCGGTGCATTGCCGATGCGCTGAACGCGGGGGAGGTGTCCCTGAACCTGTCCACCCGGCCCTCGGTGGTGCTGTTTATCGGGGTGAACGGAGTTGGCAAGACCACCACCATCGGCAAGATCGGCTATCAGCTGCGCCGGGAGCGGAAGAAGGTCTTGTTCTGTGCCGCCGATACCTTCCGGGCCGCCGCCGCCGACCAGCTCACCATCTGGGCGGACCGGGCCGGGGTGGAGATCGTCAAGCAGCACGAGGGGGCGGACCCCGCCGCCGTGGTCTTTGACGCGGCCACCGCCGCCAAGGCCCGGAACACCGACGTGATGCTGGTCGTGATGCTGGTAGACACCGCCGGCCGCCTCCACAATAAGCAGAACCTGATGAACGAGCTGAATAAAATTTCCCGGGTGATTGACCGGGAGCTGCCCGGCTGCGCCCGGGAGACCCTGCTGGTATTGGATGCCACCACGGGGCAGAACGGCCTCATCCAGGCCAAGCAGTTCAAAGAGGCCGCCGGCATCACCGGCATCGTCCTCACCAAGCTGGACGGCACCGCCAAGGGAGGGATCGCCATCGCCATCGCCAAGGAGCTGGGCGTACCCGTCAAGTACGCCGGTGTGGGCGAGGGCGTGGACGATTTAAAGCCCTTTGACGCGATGGAGTTTGCGGAAGCGCTTATTTGAATTGAATTGACAATTGACAATGGACAATTGACAATTTGCCGGGGACGGGAGCAGTTCGATTCCGCGCCCAGGGAGAAAAATTGTGAGGAGGCCGTATGCCGCTTCCAGGTCTCCCTGGAATATCAACAAATGGAAAATGAGAGGAGACACAACGTGACGCAGGAAAATCTTTGGTTCGGGCTGTTAGTGGCCTGGGTAGTCATTTGGCTGTGGTCCCGGTTTCAGTCCGGGACCATGAAACTCTGTGGACCCGGTTTCAGTCCGGGACCATGAAACTCAAGTATTTCAAGTTTTGGGGCGATGTGCCGGAGGCACAGCGGAAGGACAATCTCAGAGGCTTTGGCATGACTGCGGCATTGCTGGTCATCAATGTGCTGCTGAATATCTTCTGATGGCGGCCTTTGACAAGTTAAGAAAAATTTAAAGGGTCAATTCACATACTATCCAAACATTTCCGGTGGAACCTGTGGTACAATAAGAAAAATCAAATCGAGAGAGGAAGTTTTTGCCATGCCACGTATGGACGGAAGAGCCAACGACCAGCTTCGGCCGGTGGAGATCATTCCCAATGTAAACAAGTTTGCGGAGGGCTCCTGCCTGATCCGCTGCGGCAATACCCACGTGCTGTGCACCGCCAGTGTGGAGGACCGGCCGCCCCGCCACGTCCCCGAGGGGGAGGGCTGGGTCACCGCCGAGTACTCCATGCTCCCTCGGGCCAACCGGGAGCGGTCCCGCCGTGACATCTCCAAGCTGAAGCTCAGCGGCCGCTCCGCCGAGATCCAGCGGCTCATCGGCCGGGCCCTGCGCTCCGTGGTGGACCGGAAGAAGCTGGGCCCCTGGAACGTGACCATCGACTGCGACGTGCTCCAGGGGGACGGGGGGACCCGCACCGCCTCCATCACCGGGGGCTATGTGGCCATGATCCTGGCCTTTCAGAAGATGCAGAAGGCCGGGCAGCTGAACGCCTGGCCGGTGAGCGGGATGGTGGCCGCCGTCTCCGCCGGCGTGGTGGACGACGTGCCCATGCTGGACCTGTGCTATGAGGAGGATTCCTCCGCCATGGTGGATTTGAACTGCGTCATGGACGACCAGGGCCGCCTCATTGAGATTCAGGGTACCGGCGAGGGCCGCCCCTTTACCCTGGCCGAGCAGCAGAAGCTCTTGGAGCTGTGTGCCAAGGGAATTCAGGAGCTCCAGGCCATCCAGAAGAGCGTGCTGGAGTAAGAAGAAGGGGGAGAGGGAGTCGTGGCTCAGGCATTTGAAGCGATTATGCTGATTTGTTTCGGGATTTCCTGGCCTTTCAACATCGCCAAATCCTTGAAATCCCGGACTGCCAAGGGAAAGAGCCTCCAGTTTGAGATCTGTGTGGTGGTGGGCTATCTCTTCGGCATCGCGGGAAAGTTTATCGGCGGAAACGTCACCTATGTACTGGCGGTCTACATTCTGGATGTGCTGATGGTGAGCACCGACATCGTTTTAACCTGCCGCAACCGCCGGCTGGACCGTCTGGCGGAGGCACAAGAAGGGAGCGCTGTGGAATGA
>CASFKT010000325.1 GCA_949295195.1 uncultured bacterium
CCGGTCTGGTTGCCGGAGATGACCACAAAGTCGTCGTCCTTGGTGCGCACCATGATGCCCACCCGGTCGGCGTCCGGGTCGGAGCCCAGGATAAAGTCGGCGTTGTTCTTCTTGGCCAGGTCCACGGCCAGATAGAAGCCCTCCGGGTTCTCCGGGTTGGGGGAGACCACGGTGGGGAAGTTGCCGTCAATGACCATCTGCTCGGGGACGCAGATCACATGCTTCATGCCCAGGCGCTTCAGGGCCTCGGGAATGAGCTTGTAGCCGGTGCCGTGGAAGGGGGTGTACACCATGGTGAAGGTGTCGGCCATCTTCTCCACCACCGCCTTGTCGTTCACCTGCTCCATCACATTGGCCAGGAACTTCTCGTCGGTCTCCTCCCCCATGAGGGTGATAAGCCCCTTGGAGACGGCCTCATCATAGTCCATGGTCTTGACGCAGCTGAACACGTCCAACTCCTTCATCTTCTTGGCCACCTCATCGGCGTGCTTGGGGGGCAGCTGGGCGCCGTCCTCCCAGTACACCTTGTAGCCGTTGTATTCCTTGGGGTTGTGGCTGGCGGTGACATTGATGCCGGCGATGCAGTGGTACTCACGCACGGCAAAGGACAGCTCCGGGGTGGGGCGCAGGGACTCAAACAGGCGGGCGGGGATACCGTTGGCGGCCATGACGCAGGCGGCCTCCCGGGCAAAGACGTCCGAGTTGTTCCGGCAGTCGAAGCACACGGCCACGCCCCGGGCGGCGGCCTCGGCCAAGGACAGCTGGTCAAAAAAGCGGCTCTCGATCTCCTTCTCGTCCCCCTGGATGGACTCCAGCTCCGCCTTTTCCGCCGCGGAGAGGGCGGGACTGTGCAACCATTTCTCGTAATTCTCCCGATAAGACATACTGAATGACCTCCTGTGTGTACATGAAGATTCGCTGGAGCTTTGCTGTTGGGGTAAGTGTACCACAGACGGCCGAAAATTTCCAGCAGATTTCCGTCATTTTTACGAAAAAAGAGGGGTGCCGGGCGAAGAAGGAGGTAAGGACCCATCTTTCCAAAACGGGAGGAACGTGCTATACTACTCTTTACGCAGAAAAGGAAGTGGTATCCTGTGGAACAGACCCGGCACAGCGATGAAATCCTGGCCACCGCCCCCATTGGGAAATTGATTTTGAAGCTGGCGGTGCCCTCTGTCGCGGCTCAGATCATCAACATGCTCTATAACATTGTGGACCGCATCTATATCGGCCACATCCCGGAGATCGGGGACGTGGCCCTCACCGGCGTGGGGGTCACCTTCCCCATCATCACCCTGATCTCCGCCTTTGCCGCCTTTGCGGGGCAGGGGGGCGCCCCCCTGGCCGCCATCCAGCTGGGTGCGAAGCGGCGGGTGGAGGCGCAGCGCATCCTGGGCAACTCCCTCACCATGCTGCTGTGCGCGGCAGTGGTCTTGACCGTGGGATTCAGCCTCTTTCAGGAGCCCATCCTGTACGCCTTCGGCGCGTCCAACGCCACCATCGGCTACGCCAAGGAGTATATCGGCATCTATCTGCTGGGCACCGTCTTTGTCCAGCGCCCAGGGGAGGGCCACCACCGCCATGCTCAGCGTGCTCATCGGGGCCATTTTGAACATCGTTCTGGACCCCATCTTTATCTTCGTCCTGGGCATGGGCGTCCGGGGCGCCGCCCTGGCCACCATTCTGTCTCAGGCGGTGAGCGCCGCCTGGGTGGTGACCTTCCTATGCAGCCGCCGCAGCAGCCTGCGCCTGCACCGGGTATTCATGGTCCCCAACAAGCGCATCATCGGCCGTATCGCCGGTCTGGGCGTGGCCCCCTTCATCATGCAGTCCACCGAGAGCCTGGTAACCGTAGTGCTCAACACGGGAATGCAGACCTACGGCGGGGACCTGTATGTGGGCTCCATCACCATCATGCAGTCCGTCATGCAGATGATCGTCATGCCCGTCCAAGGGATCACCCAGGGCACCCAGCCCATTATGAGCTACAACTACGGGGCCCAGAACTTCCGGCGGGTGCGCCAGACGTTCAAGCGGCTGCTCACCATCACCTTGTCCGTGACCTGCGCCGCCTTTCTGGTCATTGCCCTGTTCCCCGGACTGCTGGCCCGGATCTTTACTCCCCAGCCCCAGCTGATCGGCCTGGTTTCCCGGGTGATGCCTCTGTTTTTTGGCGGCATCTGGGCCTTCGGGGCGCAGATGGCCTGTCAGACCACCTTCATGGCCCTGGGGCAGGCCCGGACCAGCCTGTTCCTGGCCCTGCTGCGGAAGGTGATCCTGCTGGTGCCCCTGGCTCTGATCCTGCCCCGGGTCACCGGGAGCGTCTTTGGCATCTACGCCGCCGAGCCCATCGCGGACGTTCTGGCCAGCGCCACCACCCTGACCCTGTTCCTCACCCGGCGGAAAAAGCTGCTGCCGGTGGAGGAGTAAACGGCAGCTCTCTGAGGGCGGCTGACTCCGCCGGACGAGCGGCCCCAGCAAGACCGTAAAGAAAAGCTCCGTTCCGCTGTGCGGGACGGGGCTTTTGCGCGTCAACAGACCTCTGTGGAACAAAATTCGCCTGAGTTCGGAGAAAACCTTCTTTACGGCGTTTGCCCAAAGACCGCGTGGAGCATCTGGACGGTCTCCTCCCGGGTGGCAAAGGCCCGGTACCGCTTTGCTCCGTCGGGGCTGCCGGTCACGATGCCGGCCCCCTCCGCCCAGGCTCTGGCCTCCTGGGACCAGCCGCTGGGGGGCAGCTGCTCCCGCTGTCTCAGGGCCTCCTCCAGCATGGCGTTGAACTGTTCCTGTTTTCCTCCTCCATCCGGTCCCGTACCGCCCGGCGAAAATCATCCATAGTCACTCCGTGCCTGGGCCACCAGTGGAGCACGTCGGCGTGGTTGCTGGCAATCCCCCGCTGGAAGCCCTCGGCGTGGCAGAGGACCACCCCCGGTTCCAAGGGGTCCAGGGCGTAGTCCCTGCACAGCTTGGCGCACAGGTCCACGGCGTTTTCATAGATTTTTTCAAAATACCCCTGATTTTTTCCCGGGTCGTACCCTATCATAGTTCCGCCCTGATAGGTGTGGCCCGCCGGTTCACAGCATTCAAAAGAGATGTGGGTGTTGTTGGCGCTCCCCAGCGTCCCTCTGCCCGCGTGCCAGCCCCGCCAGTTCCAGGGCAGGGTCTGGACGATCCGATCCTCCGCCACAAAGGCGTGGACGCAGGCGTCCACCCCTGGGCGGTCCCACTGGCGGCAGAACGCCTCCGGGTCGGGCTGCGCCACGCCGGTGGAGTGGACCATGATCCCCTGGGGAACGATGGTCCGGCTGGCCTGATAACAGTCGCTTTTTGTCAAAATCCGCCTCTCGATGGGTACCAAAGCAGCGCCTCCTCTCTGCGGCCTGTGCCCTGTTACAGGCTATGCGGCGGACCTGGTTCCGGTTCCCGGTTCGTTTTTTCCAGGAAAACCTGGTTTTTCATTGACACCGGGGGCTATTTTTCGTATGATAAAAGGTACTGTGTGGACCTATTTTACATCGAGAGAGGAAGGATTCCGGGATGGAAGAAAACCATCGCTCCGTACAGAGCAATCCCATCGCCCTGCTCCCTATCATCGTCTTTTTGGTGCTCTACCTGGGGTGCGGGCTTTTGTTTGAGTATGGCCTGAACATCGAGCAGGGGTTCTACCAGACCCCGGCCATCGTAATCTTTTTGATCGCCCTGGCAGTGGCCTGCTTCCAGAACCGCAAGCTGGACTTCAACGCCAAGCTTAAGGTGATGGCCAACGGGGTGGCCGACGAGAATATCCTGACCATGTGCCTGGTGTTCCTGGCCGCCGGCGCCTTCTCCGGGGCCATCTCCGCCGCCGGAGGCGCGGACAGCACCGTGTTCCTGTTCCTGGATTTTCTCCCCAGCCAGTTTGCCGTGGCCGGCCTGTTTCTCATTGCCTGCTTCGTGTCCGTGTCCATGGGCACCTCGGTAGGCACCGTGTCCGCCCTGGC
>CASFKT010000326.1 GCA_949295195.1 uncultured bacterium
CTCCAGAACCCGGGGCTTCTCCACCGCCCCCGTCCAGCCGGGCGTGCTCCAGATAATGGTCCGCCCGCCGTCGGGCTTCAGGGTCACCCCGCCCTCCACTGCGAGGGCCCAGCAGGCCAGCACCGCCCCGTGCTCCGGGTCCGCCTTGCACCTCTCGTCCAGCTTACTCATCAAATATCCCAAGTTCAGGTCGGGAACCCCCTCCAGCGTGGTCTGCCAGCTCCCCAGGTCCGTGGAGACCACCAGCTCCATGGTGGACGGCTCCTCCCCCTCCTGAGCGGAGAACCCCAGCGTCTGACGCCGGGGCGCGGCGGGGTCATAGGCCTCCGCCACCGGCCAGGTCCGGACCAGCCCCTCCTGCGTCCACAGCTCCATCTGGACTTGATAGTGCCTGGCCCCGTCTGCCGCCGCCACATCATAGAGGTACACGCTGGAGTTCCCCGCCGTCCGGGCCGCCAGGTGGTCCCGCTCCGAGAGGTCCCTGGGCACAATCACCGTGGTGGGCTGGGGCAGCAGCTCGGTGTAGTTTTTTACCAGCCAGAACCCCGCTCCCAGGGCCAGCACCAGCAGCATCCCCAGGCAGACCTGGGCCAGCCTCCGCCACCGGCGCAGCTTCCGCCCCGCCTGGCCCAGCAGCAGCCGCAGGGAGTCCCGCAGCAGCTCCTCTTTGGGCTCCTCCCCCCGCCGTCCCGACAGCAGCTCGGACACCGTCAGCCCCAGGCAGTCCCCCAGGGGCTCCAGCAGGGACAGGTCAGGAAAATTCAAGCCCCGCTCCCACTTGCTCACCGCCTGGGCGGACACGTGGAGGGCCTGGGAGAGATCCTTCTGGGTCAGCCCCCGATCCCGCCGGGCCTGGGCGATCAGCTCCCCCGTCTTTTGGGCGTCCATGACCTCACCTCCCGCCTTCAGCATAGCCCAACGGGGCTGTTTTGGCAAACAACCTGTGGTTGAGCGTTACTTTCCCACGCAGAACCGCTGGAAAATCCGGGCGGTCACGTCCTCCCGCACCGACTGGCCCGTCAGCTCTCCCAGGGCGGAGAGGGCCTCCTCCACGTCGGTGAGCAGGGCGTCGGGGGTGACCCCCAGCTCCAGGGCCTCCCGGGCCCGTTTGACCCCCTCCAGGGCCCTCTGGGCGGCCTGGGCCTGCCGGGCGTTGGTGAGCAGCTCCCCATAGCCGGAGCCGGCGTCCCTGGGAAACAGCTCCGCCACCGCCTGGGCCAGACTGTCCAGCCCCACGCTGGTGCTCTGCTCCACCAGGTCCTGTTTGGCGGCCACAAAAATCCAGGGCTTTCCAGACTCCGCCACCGCCCGCGCCAGGTCCGCGTCCTCTGCGGTCACCTCCGCCGCCGCGTCCACCACCAGAAGGATGAGCTCCGCCTCCTCCATGGCGGCCCGGCTGCGCTCCACCCCCAGCTGCTCGATGGGATCGGCGCTGTCCCGCAGGCCGGCGGTGTCGATGAGCCGCAGGGGAACGCCCCCCAGCTCCACATTTTCCTCCACCGTGTCCCGGGTGGTGCCGGGGATGTCGGTGACGATGGCCCGCTCATAGCCCACCAGGGCGTTGAGCAGGGAGGACTTACCCGCGTTGGGCCGCCCCACGATGGCGCACCGCACCCCGCGGCTCAGCTGCCGCCCCCGCCGGTAGGTGGCCAGCAGCCGCTCCAGGGCCCCCTCCTGCCGGGTCAGGTCCCGGGAGAGCTGCTCCTGGGTGAAGGGGTCGATGTCCTCGTCCGGGTAGTCCAGCACCGCGTGGAAGTGGGCCATCAGGTCCACCAGGGCGGAGTAGATCTCCCCCACCCGGCGGCTCAGGGCCCCGGACAGCTGGCCCGCCGCGTGGCGGGCCCCCTCCCGGCTCTGGGCGTCCAGCAGGTCGGCCACCGCCTCCGCCTGGGCCAGGTCCAGCCGCCCGTTGAGGAAGGCCCGCTGGGTGAACTCCCCGGGTCCGGCCTGGCGGGCCCCCTGGGCAAACAGAGCCTCCAGCCCCAGGGTGAGCACCATGGGGGAGCCGTGGCAGTGGAGCTCCGCCGTGTCCTCCCCGGTGTAGCTCTCGGGGCCACGGCTGTAGGTGCACAGCACCCGGTCGATGACCTGCCCCTCCCGGTCCAGCAGGTCCCCATACACCAGGGTGCGCACCGGGCGCTCCAGCAGCCCCTTCTTCCCCAGGGGGCGGAACACCGCGGCGGCGATGTCCGCCGCCCGGGGGCCGGACAGCCTCAGAATGCCGATGGCCCCAGGCCCGGCGGGGGTGGCGACGGCGGCGATGGTATCGGTTTGGATGGACATGACGGGCTCCTTTCCCGGTGGAAAACCGGGCCGCCGCCGGAGGGCGGGCCCGGTCCCTGCAAAAATCGAATTTTGGTGGATTTTCCGCAAGAAAACCTCTTG
>CASFKT010000327.1 GCA_949295195.1 uncultured bacterium
GAGCTCCAGCTCGCCGGGCTTCAGGAACATGTTCCGGAACTGGGCGGTGGCCTCCCGGAAGTCCTCGGCGGTCATGTGCTTCTGCTCGCCCATGTGGCCCCGGATGGCGTTTTCCACCGTGTTGTGGAGCATGTTCTGGATGGACTCCTGCAGGTCCTCGCCGTCCAGCACCTTCCGGCGCTCCTTGTAGATGACCTCGCGCTGGGTGTTCATCACGTCGTCGTACTGGAGCACATTCTTACGGGTCTGGAAGTTCCGGGACTCCACCTGCTTCTGAGCGTTCTCAATGGCGTTGGTGAGCATCTTCTGCTCAATGGGGGTGTCCTCGTCCACGCCCAGCTTCTCCATCATGCCCATTACCCGCTCAGAGCCGAACAGGCGCATGATGTCGTCCTCCAGGGACAGGTAGAAGCGGCTCTCGCCCGGGTCGCCCTGACGGCCGGCACGGCCGCGCAGCTGGTTGTCGATGCGGCGGGACTCGTGGCGCTCGGTGCCCAGGATGAACAATCCGCCCACTTCCCGGACCTTGTCCGCCTCCGCCTTGATGGACTCCTTGTACTTGGCCTCCGCGTCGGCGTACTGCTTCCGGGCGTCCAGGATCTCCTGGTTGTCGGTGTCGGCATAGCCGGTGGCCTCGGCGATGAGCTCGTCGCTCATGCCCGCCTTCCGCAGGTCGGCCTTGGCCAGGTACTCCGCGTTGCCGCCCAGCATGATGTCGGTGCCGCGGCCGGCCATGTTGGTGGCCACGGTGACGGCACCCATCTTGCCGGCCTGGGCCACGATCTCCGCTTCCTTCTCGTGGTTCTTGGCGTTCAGCACATTGTGCTTGATGCCCCGCTTTTTCAGCATGTCGGAGAGCTGCTCCGACTTCTCGATGGACACGGTGCCCACCAGCACGGGCTGGCCCTTCTCGTGGCACTCGGCGATCTGGTTGACCACCGCCCGGAGCTTGCCGGCCTCGGTCTTGTACACCACGTCGTGGTGGTCGATGCGCTGCACCGGCTTGTTGGTGGGGATCTCCACGATGTCCAGCTCGTAGATGGTGCCGAACTCCTCCTCCTCGGTCATGGCGGTGCCCGTCATGCCGGAGAGCTTGTCGTACAGGCGGAAGTAGTTCTGGAAGGTGATGGTGGCCAGGGTCTTGGACTCGTTGGCCACCTCCACGTGCTCCTTGGCCTCGATGGCCTGGTGGAGGCCCTCGTTATACCGGCGGCCGAACATGAGGCGGCCGGTGAACTCGTCCACGATGATGACCTGTCCGTCCTTCACCACATAGTCGATGTCCTTTGGGAGAGGGTGGTGTTCTCCGGGTCGGCCAGGTTCTCGATGTTGAAGGCCTGCTCGGCCTTGGCGATGCCCCGGGCGGTGAGGGTGGCGGTGCGGGCCTTCTCGTCCACGATGTAGTCCGCGTCGATGTCCGGGTCCTCCTCCTCCTTGGTGTCCACCTTGGCGATGCGCTGGCACTTCAGGCGGGAGACGAACTGGTCCACCAGGGTGTAGAGCTGGGTGGACTTCTCCCCCTGGCCGGAGATGATCAGGGGGGTGCGGGCCTCGTCGATGAGGATGGAGTCCACCTCGTCCACGATGGCGAAGGAGTGGCCCCGCTGGACCAGCTCCTGGGCGTAGATGGCCATGTTGTCCCGCAGGTAGTCAAAGCCGAACTCGTTGTTGGTGCCATAGGTGATGTCGGCGGCGTAGGCGTCCTTCTTGGCCTGCCCCATCACCCCGTGGATGACCAGGCCCACGGTGAGGCCCATGAACCGGTACACCTTGCCCATCCACTCCGAGTCGCGCTTGGCCAGGTAGTCGTTGACGGTGACGATGTGCACGCCCTTGCCGGACAGGGCGTTCAGGTAGGCGGGCAGGGTGGCCACCAGGGTCTTGCCCTCGCCGGTCTTCATCTCGGCGATGCGGCCCTGGTGCAGGATGATGCCGCCGATGATCTGCACCGGGTAGGGACGCATGCCCAGCACCCGCCAGTCGGCCTCCCGGCAGGCGGCGAAGGCCTCGGGCAGGATGTCGTCCAGGGTCTCTCCATTCTGGAGGCGCTCCTTGAATTCTCCGGTCTTGGCCTGGAGCTCGTGGTCGCTGAGGGCCTTGTACTCCTCCTCCAGGGACAGGACCTTGTCCACCAGAGGCATGATGGCCTTGACCTCCCGCTGGGAGCTGGTGCCGAAGATCTTTTTGAATACGTTCATATCGCGATACACCTCAATACTGATGCTGATTTGTCCAATATATCGGGGAAAACGGCGCTTCCGCGCACGATCATCTTAGTATACCACATCCCACTGGGAGAAAAAAGAGCAAATTGTAAACTTTCCCCCACACAATTTCCAATTTTCCAGGGGGGAACCCCGGGGTATAAATGTTCGCCAGGGGTTGACAAAATCTGCCCGCTGTGGTACCGTATCAGAGACAAGTGAACCGAACAAAGGAAGCGCGCAGGAAAACAGCAGGGCGTCAGCCCGCTTGCCGAAGGAGTAACACTCTCAGGCGTTCCCCTGGAACGAGGACTGTGCGTGGATGTGACTCTGGAGAAGCTCGACGATTCGGGTGCCGAAGGTGCAACGCGGTTTTGGGTACAGGCCGCCAATCTCTCAGGCAAAAGGACAGAGACGAGGAAGCTAAACGCCCCTGTGCGCGTCTTTCGACGCGGGCGGGCGCGTGTTTTTTCGCCCAACGACCGGACCGCGGAGCCATCCGCGGTCCGTTTTTTGTCCGGGGAAGGAAAAGGAGAAGAGAGATATGGACATGAACCAGTTG
>CASFKT010000328.1 GCA_949295195.1 uncultured bacterium
TTGATACCTTCTTGCCATATAGAATCCCCCCTGATGTAGTCTTATTTTCCTACATCAGGGGGGACTTTGTCTATTGTCCGTTTTTACTGGTCCGGTTCAAAGTGGGGGCGGATTTCATTGATACGCAAACCCCACAGTCCTTGGAATGCAAAGACTGCGGGCGGAGATGGGCGGCTTCGCCGCCCTGAGCATTAAAATAGAAATGCTGAAGGGTGGAGGCCGCCTCCGGCGGCCGGAACCCAAGCCGGAACCCAAAATGGAAGGGATCGTAAGAGCGGATGATGTCTTTTTTTCCTCGGGCATAAAAAGACGTCGGAGCAAAGTGAACTTTGCTCCGACGTGGCGCAGAAGGAGGGATTCGAACCCTCGCTCGGTTTAACCCGACTACTCCCTTAGCAGGGGAGCCCCTTATAGCCACTTGGGTACTTCTGCATGGCTGTAAGTCGTCAACACATATTTGCTTTTGCCCGGAAAAAAGTGGCGGAGAGAGTGGGATTCGAACCCACGGCTCTTGACGAGTCACCGGTTTTCAAGACCGGCTCCTTAAACCACTCGGACATCTCTCCTCGTCTTTTCAATCAGAGGCGAGTAATATGTTATCATAGCAAGTGGTTTCTGTCAAGCACAAAATCCTGGAATCCGGCACAAATCTGTCAAATGATTTCCAAACCGGATCAGCTCTATCTTACTTATGCCGGTTCCGCCCATCCTATCCTCAGCCCGCTCCCGGCAGGAGCGCCGGGGACTGCGCCGCCCCTTTGGGTCAGTGGGGAAAATCCCTCGATTTATCTTGAAATTCCCTCCCTTCTATTGTAAAATAAATCGGATATGCTCAAAACAGCACCCGGCAGTCTGGAGAGGAGGCGCGTACAGTGAGCATGACAGTCATTCGGTCGGTGGACCCCAGAAGCCCGGCCCATCGTGCGGGTCTGCGCCCCGGTGAGACCCTGCTGGAGGTCAACGGCCATCCGGTGGCGGACGTGCTGGACTACAAGTTCTACACCTACGATCCCAAGCTCGCCCTGGTCCTCCAGGAGCCCAACGGGAACCGCCGCACGGTGCGGGTCCGCAAGGAGGAGGGGGAGGACCTGGGCCTGGAGTTCGAGACCTATCTCATGGACCGGGCCCGCTCCTGCGCCAACAACTGCATCTTCTGCTTTGTGGACCAGATGCCCCCCGGGATGCGGAAGAGCCTGTACTTCAAGGACGACGACGCCCGGCTCTCAAGGACGACGACGCCCGGCTCTCTTTCCTTATGGGCAACTACCTGACATTGACCAACCTGTCCCAGCGGGAGGTGGAGCGGATCATCGCCCTGCGTATCTCCCCCATCAACGTGTCCGTCCACACCACCGATCCGGACCTGCGCTGTGAAATGCTGAAAAACCGCCGGGCCGGGGAGGGCATCGCCATCATGCGCCGTTTCGCCCAGGCCAGCATCACCATGAACTGCCAGATCGTCTCCTGCCCCGGAATCAACGACGGCCCCGCCCTGGACCGCACCCTGCTTGATCTGGCGGGCATGGCTCCGGCGGTGAACAGCATCTCCGTGGTGCCGGTGGGCGTCACAAAATACCGGGAGGGCCTCTACCCCCTGCGCCCCTACACCCAGCAGGAGGCCGCCGCCCTCATAGACCAGGTGGAGGCCTTCGCCTCCGCCCATAGAGCCGGGCACGGCACCTCCCTGGTGTGGTGCTCCGATGAGTTCTACCTGCTGGCCGGCCGCCCCCTGCCCCAGGAGGACTACTACGAGGAGTTCACCCAGCTGGACAACGGGGTGGGCATGCTCCGGCTGCTGCGGCAGGAGTTCTGCCGGGGCCTCAATCTGATGGAGCCTGAGGAGATGGAAGGGACCACTCCATTTTCCATCGCCACCGGCGTGTCCGCCGCCCCATTCTTAACGGAATTGATAGACCTTGCCCGGGAAAAATGTGGTAAAATAGAGGGAGCGGTGTACCCCATCCGCAACGACTTCTTCGGGGAGACCATCACGGTGGCCGGCCTGGTCACCGGCGGCGACCTGATCGCCCAGCTGAGGGGAAAGCCGCTGGGAGAGCGGCTGCTCATCCCCCAGAACATGCTCCGCCACGGGGAGCGGGTCTTCCTGGACGACGTGTCCCTGGACGACGTGGAGCGGGAGCTGGGGGTGCCGGTCACGCCCGTGGCCCAGGACGGGTATGAGCTGCTGGACGCCATATGCGGCCTGGAGGTCCCTCCCATGGAGCAGGTGCAGCTGCGGGAGGAGACGGAATACTATCAATATAATCCATAGAGTGAAGAGTAGAGAGTGGAGAAAGAAGGCAGAATAGGGCGGAAAAACAAACCGTTATCTTCGGATTGAAGACCTCCTGGGAAAGAAGTCATAAAAAATAAATATGAATTCCGCCAAAGGCGGACACCATCATTCTGCATTCCTGCATTCTGCATTCTGCATTGTGTTCGGACTGCTGTGGAGTTTGGAGTGAGATAATTATGAAGCCATTAGTAGCCATCGTGGGCCGCCCCAACGTGGGCAAGTCCATGCTGTTTAATAAATTGTGCGGCCAGCGGCTGTCCATCGTGGAGGACACCCCCGGCGTCACCCGGGACCGGATCTACGCCCCCTGTGAGTGGCGCAACCGGGTCTTCGATCTGGTGGACACTGGCGGCATCGAGCCGGGCACCGACGACCAGATTCTGTCCTTCATGCGGGAGCAGGCGGAGATCGCCATTGCCAACGCCACCGTCATCGTCTTTGTGTGCGACGTAAAGACGGGCATGACCGCCTCCGACCAGGAGGTGGCCAACATGCTCCTGCGCTCGGGCAAGCCGGTGGTGCTGGCGGTGAACAAGGCCGACCAGGTGGGCCGGGAGAACCCGGATATCTATGAGTTTTACAACCTGGGACTGGGGGACCCCATCCCCGTCTCCGCCGTCCACGGCCACGGCACCGGCGACCTGCTGGACGCCTGCTTTGAATACTTTCCTCCGGAGGACGAGGAGGAGACCGATGACGACGTGATTAAAGTGGCCATCATCGGCAAGCCCAACGTGGGCAAGTCCTCCCTGGTCAACCGCATCCTGGGGGAGGAACGGGTCATCGTCTCCGACATGGCGGGCACCACCCGGGACGCCATCGACAGCTACTTTGAAAATGAGAAG
>CASFKT010000329.1 GCA_949295195.1 uncultured bacterium
CGGCGCAGGGGCAACGGTGGCTCTGATGTGTCTGGCCGGCCTGCGCCGGGAAGTGAGCCTCACCAGCTGCCCCAAGAGTTTCCAGGGCATCCCCATCGAGCTTGTGACTGTCGGCCTGATGGCCCTCTCCCTGGTGGGATTTTACGGCCTGCACCTGTCTTGAAATCATCACGTTCCTCTTTGCCCTGCCGGTGAAAACCGGCGGGGCAAATTTTTTTGCAGAAATACGTAAAGCGGGCTTGACATATATGTAAAGCGTGCTATACTAAAATCGTAAAGCGAGCTTTACTTTTTAAGAAGGAGGCGAGAATTTGACCAACCGGATTGCAGAGCTGAGGAAGGAGCGGCGCATCTCCCAGGCGGAGCTGGCTGAGGCGGTGGACGTCACCCGTCAGACCATCATCTCCCTGGAGAATGGGCGGTATAACGCCTCCCTGCTCCTGGCCCACAAGATCGCCCGGTACTTCGGGCTTACCATTGAAGAAGTATTTCTGTTTGAGGAGGAGTCCACATGAAGAAGAATTTGATCGTACCTGCTGCCGCTGTGGTGCTGGGCCTGGTCCTGTTTGGAATCGTATTTATGATAGGCGAACAACTGCCCGCGGGTGGCGTGGGTCTGTGTGCCGGTTTCGGCGGCGCTCTCATCGGTCTGGGCGGAAGCAAGCTGTTCCTCTCGGTGACCATGCGCGCCCTGTCCCCCGAGGACCGGCGGGAGGTGGAACGCTCGGAGCGGGATGAGCGGAGCATTGCCATCCGCACTCACGCCGCCTATGACAGCTGGTACTGGACGCTGTGGTTGCTGTGGGTCCCCTTTGTGATCGCTCTGGTGTTTGGAGAACTCGTTTGGATGGTGATCACTCCCATTGTGCTGGTACTCCACTGCGCCTTCTACATGTTCCACCTGTACCGCTGGACCAAAAAGCTATGAGCCGCCGTCTGGAACTGCCCATCGGACCGGAGCTGGCCGGGATCAAGGTGGATACCCTGCTCAAACGCCATCTGGGCCTGTCCGGCACGGTGGTGCGGCGGATCAAGTGGCTGGAAGATGGAATTTTGGTGGACGGCCGCCGGGTGAACACCCGCTACATCTCCAAGACCGGAGAGGTGCTGTCCGTCCGCCTCTCTGACCCGGAGCGGCGCAGCGGTATCGTCCCCGCCCCCGGCCCCCTGGACATTGTGTACGAGGACCAGGACCTGCTGGTACTCAATAAGGCGCCGATACAATAGGCAATTTTCTGCTCAATTATTACGATCAGGAGGGAGAAGAGGGGGACTTTCACCCCGTTCACCGCCTGGACCGGGGAACTTCCGGATTGCTGGTGGTGGCCCGCCATCCCCACGCTCAGGAGGTGCTGAAGCGTCAGCTCCACACGCCTGATTTTCAGCGGACCTACCTGGCCGTCTGCATCGGGGCGCCCACCCCGCCCTCTGGCAACATTGACGCCCCCCTTGGCCCCCGGGAGGGATCGCTGGTGGAACAGATGGTCCGGCCGGACGGAAAATACGCCTGCACTCACTATGAGACCCTGCGGCAGGCCGGTCCCTATGCCTTGCTCCGCCTCCGGCTGGAGACCGGGCGGACCCACCAGATCCGGGTCCACATGGCATATCTAGGCCACCCCCTGGTGGGAGACTTTCTCTATGGAACAGAATCCAGTTTGATCTCTAGACCGGCACTCCACTCGGCCCGCCTGGCCTTCCTGCATCCCATTACTGGAATGCGTCTGGAATTTACCCAACCCATTCCTCAGGATATGGAACGCCTGCTGGTTTCCACCAGCACCGAGTCATCACGTTGAAATGCGTCTCCGGTCTACCAAATGTCTACCAGGTCTACCGCCGGGAAGCCTTGCGCGCCAATGGTTTCCGGCGGTTTCTTTTTGCTGGTTTTGGGAGCTGGTCTACCAAAAGTCTACCAAGGTCATTTTTTGAGGGAGAAACCCGTGGGTTTCTCCCTCTTTTTTGTGTTTTGAGCACGTTTTGGAGCATGTAAGGGGCGTTATGCTGTCATAGTTGGCTGAAAATCCCTTTTTCTTCTAGTTTAAGGTATTTTCTTCCTTCTTTTGGCAGAAAACTATCCTCCGCGCCTGAATTTAAAAGGAGGAATTCCAATGAGAAACCTGAAGCGGGCTCTCAGCCTGGGAC
>CASFKT010000330.1 GCA_949295195.1 uncultured bacterium
CCGGTCGATGAGCTTGCCCTCGGGGGTGAAGTCAAAGACCCGGTTGCACACCGTCTGGATCAGCTGATGGTCGTGGGAGGCCACCAGCACGTTGCACTTGACGGCCTCCAGCCCCTTGTTCAGGGCAGCGATGGACTCCAGATCCAGGTGGTTGGTGGGCTGGTCCAGCATGAGCACATTGGCCCCGGAGAGCATCATCCGGGAGAGCATGCACCGCACCTTCTCGCCGCCGGAGAGCACCTTCACCGGCTTGTATACTTCGTCCCCGGAGAAGAGCATCCGGCCCAGGAAACCCCGCAGGTACTGCTCCTGGGGGTCGGGGGAGAACTGGCGCAGCCACTGGACCAGGTTGTCGTCGTTGTCCTGGAAGTAGGGGGTGTTATCCTTGGGGAAGTAGGAGAAGGTGGCGGTCTGACCCCACTTCACCGTGCCCTCGTCGGGCTCCATCTCCCCGGAGAGGATCTTAAAGAGGGCGGTGTGGGCGTTCTCGTTGTCGCCCACAAAGGCGATCTTGTCCCCGTGGCCCACGATGAAGGACACCTTGTCCAGCACCTTCACCCCGTCGATGGTCTTGCTCACATCGGTGACAAAGAGGATGTCCTTGCCCACCTCCCGGTCGGGGGAGAAGGCCACCCAGGGGTAGCGGCGGGAGGAGGCGGGCATCTCCTCCACGGTGAGCTTGTCCAGCAGCTTTCTCCGGGCGGTGGCCTGCTTGGACTTGGACTTGTTGGCGGAGAAGCGGGAGATGAAGTCCTGCAGCTCCTTGATCTTCTCCTCGTTGCGCTTGTTCTGGTTCTTGATGAGCTGCTGCACCAGCTGGGAGGACTCGTACCAGAAGTCGTAGTTGCCCACGTACATCAGTCGTAGTTGCCCACGTACATCTTGATCTTGTTGTAGTCGATGTCCACGATGTGGGTGCACACGGTGTTCAGGAAGTGCCGGTCGTGGGACACCACGATGACGGTGCCCTCGAAGTCCAGCAGGAAGTCCTCCAGCCAGTTCACCGCGTCGATGTCCAGGTTGTTGGTGGGCTCGTCCATCATCAGAAGGTCGGGATTGCCGAACAGCGCCTGGGCCAGCAGGACCTTCACCTTCAGGCGGGCGTCCAGAGTGGCCATGTCGTTATAGTGGAGCTCGGTGCCGATGCCAAGGCCCTGGAGGATGCGGCTGGCGTCGCTCTCGGCCTCCCAGCCGCCCAGCTCGGCGTACTCCTCCTCCAGCTCGCAGGCCCGCATGCCGTCCTCGTCGGTCATCTCCTCTTTGGCGTAGATGGCCTCCTTCTCCTTGCCGATGTCATACAGGCGCTGGTTGCCCATGATGACCGTGTCCATGACGTTGTAGGCGTCGTAGGCGTTCTGGTTTTGCTTCAGCACCGACATGCGCACGTTGGGCAGGATGGACACCTCGCCGGTGCTGGGCTCCAGTTCCCCGGAGAGGATCTTCAGAAAGGTGGACTTGCCGGCGCCGTTGGCGCCGATGATGCCGTAGCAGTTGCCCCGCAAAAACTGCAGGTCCACGTGGGAATCGGTAACGGTGATCATGGTAATCTCCTTTTCCAATTCAATCCAAATTCAAAACATGGTCAAAACGCGTCTGCGCGTACGGCAACCATCTTATCATATTCCCCGGAGTTTGAACAGAGGACAGCGAAAAAATTCCGCCGCATTTTTCTATAAAAATTCCGCTTTTCTTGTGAGAAAAGCGGAATTTTGGCCGATTCTATCTCAGTTCCGGGGAGCGGGCCGGGCAGCTCACCACGCTAGCAGCTTGTGGAGCATCACGGCCCCCTCCGCCCGGGTGGCGGTCCGGTCTCCCGCCCAGGCGCCCTGGACCATGCCGATGCCCTGGGCCAGGGCGGCGTAGCCCAGGTCCTCCGAGGGGATGGAGGATTTGTCCGTGTAGGAGCAGGTGTAGATGCCCGACAGCTGGGCGGCGGCCTTGAGCCCCTCGGCGTTGAGGAGCAGCTTCACCGCCTGGCTCCGGGTGAGGGGGGCGTCGTCCTGGCGCTGGGCGCGGGTGAGGGCCCCCGTGCGGTAGGCGGCGGCGTAGGCCATGTCCCGCTCCTGCCGGGTGGCGGCGGCGGGGTCCAGGGGGTAGTTCTCCACGCTGAAGAGCAGGGCCACCATGTCCCACTGGGTCATAGCCTGTCCGGGGGCGAAGGTCCCGCCGTCGTAGCCCACGTTGTACCGGGCCAGGGCCTCAACAGCCCCCTGGGCCCAGTGGCCGGACAGGTCGGAGTAGGTCAGCCCGGATGCGCCGCCGGTCTCCCACTGGACGGGCTGGCCGGTTTTGGCGTCCACCCCCAGGTAGAAGCCCTCCCGGTCCAGGCCGTAGCCCAGCTTCAGCCGGTAGAAGGCGGTCAGCCCCAGCTGGAGGTAGGGGGCGGCCTCGGGGTCGCCGGCGGAGAGCTTCTCCGGCACCTGGAGATAGCCCAGGGTCACGGTGTAGGTGTCCATCCAGGCGTCCAGGGCGGCCTGTGCCGAGACGATGCCGTCCGGGCTGTCGAAGGTCACCCCGTCGTCATAGGAGTAGGAGAGCCCGCAGATGGAGCCGTCCTCCGCCGAGACCTCCACCCCGTAGAAGTG
>CASFKT010000331.1 GCA_949295195.1 uncultured bacterium
GTATCCCTTACTGGCCTTCTTCCTCCTCTTCCTCACGAGGGCCTTCAAAAACTTCAAATAGTCGGCAAGCACGATTATCCCCATGACCAGAAAGAACCCCCTTACGAAGAGGCCTTGGCCTTCTATCACAAACACCAGCAGGAAAAGACATGCAAGGCCGATCAGATACAGAAGGGATACAAGGATCGTACAGACAATTCGGATTGTCCTGGATGTCTGCTCCGACTGGGCCGCATCGATCAGCGCTTGCAGCAAGGGATCTACACACACGGAAAGCAACACCTCCTCACACCAAAAGCCACCTCTGGCCGTCCGGCATGGAACGGAGACTTCCCGGTATCCGCTCCAGCAGTTCACCGGTCTCATAATCCCGCACCAGGACCTCCTCCCGATAGTCCGGGTCCTCGTACCAGACGGTGGTATACAGCCTGTTTCCTTCCAAAAACTCGAAAAACCCTTCCAAAAACTCGAAAAACTCATGGTCCTCTATCGCAAAGTCCCGGCGTTCCGGCCAGATGATCTGAAATTGGTTGTCATGGGCTGACCGGGTCAGCATGAGAGGTGGGGCCTCCAGCATGAGATTGTAGCAGTCCTCCACGATGGAGAGGGGCAGCACCGCCAGCGGTTCGGTCGTTCCGGCCGTCTCGTGGAAAGTAAGAATGTTGATCTCCTCTTTGGGAAAGTCCACCAGCAGCAAAATCACCTGCCCGCTGTGGTACACCGGCCTGCCAAGATACTGCCCGGATTCTGTGCGGACAGGCTCATAGACGGTTCCCTCCGGCCGGTGGACCAAAATAAGCCGGTTTTTCTGGATGGGATGACCGCTGCGGAACAGCTCCTCCGCCTCGTATAAATCTCCGCTGGCATAGTCGGCCCCCCAGTACCACTCGCTGCTGCCAGCCAGCGGCTCCAAATTGGTGATCCCGTTTGTGACAATGCGTTTCATGTTCTGTCCTCCCCGGCCATATCTTAATTTAGTTCTGAGATTATATCACGGCAAATGGTGGAATCTTATAAATATTTTCTTAACGTTTTCTTAAAGCAAAGGAGTGACCCGCTGGTCAGGGCTCATCTGTGTTTCTCTATTTCCCAAGCAGCAATCCGGACCACCCGACGCAGAAAAAATGCTCCCCCTCCCTGTCGGTGAAAGATGCCGGCAAGGGAAGGGGGAGTATTTTTGACCACAGAATGCACCACACTTTGGAGCTCCCGCTTTTATAGTCATACCTCTGCATAATTCTGGGGACAAAAGAAAATCCTAGCAGGCAGGAAGGTGATACGATGCGGATTCCAAAGCACATCGGAATTATCCCGGATGGGAACCGTGGAGCTGCTACGGCTGGCCAGAGACGCGGGAGTCCAGGAGCTCACGTTTTACGGATTCACCACCGACAACTGCGGGCGGCCCCCGGAGCAGGTCCAGGCCTTCTCCCAGGCGTGCGTCCAGGCGGTGGAGCAGATCGCGTCGGAGCCGGTCTCTCTCCTGGTGACCGGCAACCGGGACGCGCCCGCGTTTCCCCAGGCGCTGCTCCCCTACACAACCCGGCGGGATTTGAACGGCGGGGGCATTCGGGTCAATTTTCTGGTCAACTACGGCTGGGAGTGGGATCTGGCCCGCCTGAACAACCCCGGCGTCCGCCGCGGAGCCATCTGCGCCCAGCTCAACTCCCGGGATATCTCCCGGGTGGATCTGGTGATCCGCTGGGGTGGGATGCGGCGCCTGTCCGGCTTCCTGCCGGTGCAGTCGGTCTACGCAGATTTCTTTGTGGTGGACCGGCTCTGGCCCGACTTTCAGCCGGAGGATTTCTTTCAGGCCCTTCAGTGGTACCAGAAGCAGGATGTGACCCTGGGCGGATAGCCGCCAGCTCCTCCGGCGCTTCTTATTGCAGGACCCGCCGCATGTTTTCCTGGATCTTTCCGGACAAGTCGGAGTACCGCTCCAGCTCCTCCCGGCTAAAGCCGGCGAAGCGGGCCTGGTCGTAGTCCTCCAGCCCCTGGGCAATGTCATCCAGAATGGGCTGGGCGGCTGGGAGCAGGGAGACCCGCAGCCGCTTTCCCTTTCCGGAGTCGTCCTCCCCCTCCACGCTCCCCTCCGCCTGGATCAGGCCCCGGAGAGCCAGCTTCTGGAGCGGCAGGATCAGGCCCACCCGGTTCACACCGGCGAAGTCCGCCAGCTCTTTCCGGCTGTTCATCTCCCCTGCGCACCAGAGGCACAGCAGCACCCGCACCTCCACTCCGGTGAGATCGTGCTTTTGGGCCGCCGGCTCCAGGTAGTGCTCCAGCAGCTTCCGGCTTCGGGCGGACACCGCCCGGGCGCAGACGGTGGGCCGCTCGTCCCCCAGCTTCTTCAGGCTGGGCAGCAGGCTCTCGTCCCCTGCCGTGTCCACCAGAAAGCGGTACACCTTCAGCCGGTTTTTCTCATAGTCCCCCTCGTCCAGCACATGCTTGTAGAAGTCGTTGTAGTATTCAAATACCCTCAGCTTCATGCGGATGACGTTGGGCAGGTTCATGCTCTGGGACACCAGGGATCCCTTGGTTTTCACATAGTAATAGATGGGGGCGCGGAGGGCGGCAAAGGTCTCGGCGTGGAGAATATACTCCAGATTGAACAGGAAATCCTCACACCAGCGCAGGTCCTCGTTCATGCGGAGACGGTACTCCTCCACGATTTTCCGGCGGAAGAGCTTATTCCACAGCACCCCATAGTAGTAGTCGGCGGGGTTTTCCATCATATAGG
>CASFKT010000332.1 GCA_949295195.1 uncultured bacterium
GGTGAACGCCGGGGACGGCGGCCACATGCACCCCACCCAGACCATGGCCGACCTGACCACCATCACCCGCCTGCGGGGCGGGGTGGACGGGCTGTGCCTTGGGCTGTGCGGCGATTTGAAGAACGGCCGCACCGTCCACTCCCTCATCAAGGCCATGGCCAAGTTCCGGGACATCAAGTTTTTCCTCATCTCCCCCCGGGAATTGGCGGTCCCCGACTACATGCGGGTCTTTATGCGGGAGCACAACATGTGGTTCACCGAGGTCACCGGCCTGGAGGCGGTCATCCCCCAGCTGGACGTGCTGTACATGACCCGCATCCAGAAGGAGCGCTTTGTGGACCCCCTGGAGTACGAGCGGAACAAGGGCATCTATGTGCTCACCCGCCGGAAGTTGGAGCGGGCCAAGAAGGACATGCTGGTGATGCACCCTCTGCCCCGGGTGGATGAGATCGCCGTGGATGTGGACGACGACCCCCGGGCAGTGTACTTCCAGCAGGCCCGCTACGGCATGTTCGCCCGCATGGCCCTGCTGGAGCATCTGGCTCTCCAGCCCCGGGACGAGCACCCCGCTCCGGTGGAGATCGGCACCAAGCCCATCTGCCGCAATCCCCGCTGCATCACCCAGATGGAACACTACCTGCCCCCTCTGATCAAAAAGATCGGCGGCAAAGACTGCTGCGGCTTCTGCGACGCCCCCCTGGAGTGAGTTCTGAACTGCAGGATTTTTGTCAATGTTGTGTTAAGGAATAAAATTACATCTTGACAGAAGGCCGGATCACAGGTATAGTTATAAGAAAGCGGCTGCAAGGTGCCGCGTGGAAGAAGGCGGGAAAAATCCCGCCGCTTGAGAAGGAGACGCCTGTTTTATGGATTCCGACAGCGACGAAACGACTGCTGGAGACAATAGAACTGTTTTGAAAGAGCATAGTCTGCCCGACCGTTTGGGCCGGGGCAGGCCGTGCTTTTTTGCGCTTTTTTTCAGGTAACGGATTTTATTAGGAGGAACGAGTACCGTGCAAACCATTGTGTTTCAGCTGCTGGTCATCAATGCATTTTTCGCCGCGACGGAGATCGCGGTGATCTCGCTGAACGCCAATAAACTGCGAAAACTGGAAGAAGAGGGCGACAAGCTGGCGCCCAAACTGCTGCACATGGTGGAGGACAGCTCCAGCTTTTTATCCACCATCCAAATTGCCATCACTCTGTCGGGTTTCCTGGGCGCCGCCTTCGCCGGGGACGCCTTCGCCGAGTACTTAACCACCTGGCTGCTAAGCCTGGGGGTGGGCATTCCCGCGTCGGTGCTGAACACCATCTCTCTGGTGGTGGTAACCATCATTCTGTCCTATTTCACCCTAATTTTTGGTGAGCTGGTGCCCAAGCGGATCGCCATGCAGAAGTCTATGGAGATGGCTCACCTGTCCTGCCGGGTAGTCACTGCCATCGCCACCATCGCCAAGCCGGTGGTAAAGCTGCTGGCCCTGTCTACCAACGGCATGCTCCGCCTGCTGCGGATGAAAGTGGACGTGGAGGAGGACCAGGTCACCGAGGACGAGATCCGCATGATGATCGACCTGGGCAACGAGAGCGGCTCCATCAAGGAGGACGAGAAGGAGCTGCTCCACAATGTGTTCGACTTCTCAGACCAGACGGTCAGCGACGTGATGACCCACGCCGCCGACGTGGAGACGATCTCTGTGGAGGCCTCCCGGGAGGAGGTGCTGGACACCATCCGCTCCACCGGCCTGTCCCGCTTCCCAGTGTACGGAGAGGATGAGAGCGACATTCTCGGTGTCCTCAACGCAAGAGACTTTTTGGTGGACTGGGCTGTAGACGGCAACAAAACCGTTCGGGAACTGATGCGCCCGGC
Source organism: uncultured bacterium (assembly GCA_949295195.1). Lineage (GTDB taxonomy): Bacteria > Bacillota > Clostridia > Oscillospirales > Oscillospiraceae > Lawsonibacter. The sequence continues at coordinate 1,868 of CASFKT010000332.1, forward strand.
TTATTTGGTGCCGGAGAGCCTGTCCGCAGACGACCTCTTGAAGGATATGCAGATCAAGAAGATCCATCTGGCCGTGGTGCTGGACGAGTACGGCGAGCTGGCCGGCGTCATCACGGTGGAGGACCTGCTGGAGGAGATCGTGGGCAACATCTACGACGAGTTCGACCCCGCC
>CASFKT010000333.1 GCA_949295195.1 uncultured bacterium
AAGGAAAGACGCCTTACAGCATCCGAACTGGAACATGGGGGCCAAGATCACCATAGATTCGGCCACCCTGATGAACAAGGGGCTGGAGTTCATCGAGGCTATGCACCTCTACCACATGTCCCCGGAGAAAATTTCCATTGTCATCCACCGGGAGAGTATCATTCACTCCCTGGTGGAATACTGTGATAACGCGGTGATCGCCCAGCTGGGCACGCCCGACATGCGCCTGCCCATCCAGTACGCCCTCACCTGGCCCAGGCGGGTGGAGGGGCCGGCCACGCCCCTGGACCTGTTCACCTGCGGCCCTCTGACCTTTGCCCAGCCAGACCTGGACACCTTCCAGTGCCTGGCCCTGGCCCTGAAGGCGGCCCGCGCCGGCGGCACCGCCGGCGCCATTCTGAACGGAGCCAACGAGGCGGCGGTGTCCCTGTTCCTGGACGGAAGGATCGGGTTCCTGGACATCGCCCGCCGGGTGGAGCGGGCCATGGACCGGGTGCCGGTGATCCAGGACCCCACCATGCCCCAGATTCTGGAGGCGGACCAAGCGGCTCGGGAGGCCGTACTGTCCGCATGACTAAGCAGATCTACAGCACCACAGCGCAGGAGGTTCTATGCTCTATATCATTTTAGCCCTCATCATGTTCGGCCTGCTGATTGCGGTCCATGAGTTCGGCCACTTCGCGGCGGCCAAACTCTTCGGCATCCAGGTCAACGAGTTCTCCATCGGCATGGGACCCGCCCTGCTGAAAAAACAGAAAGGAGATACCCTTTACAGCCTTCGCCTCTTTCCCGTGGGAGGCTACTGCGCCATGGAGGGGGAGGACGAGGAGGCGTCCTCCGACAACCCCCGGGCCTTCGGCAACGCCGCCGGATGGAAGCAGGCCATCGTCCTGGTGGCGGGGGCTTTTATGAACTTTCTCACCGGCCTGCTCATCGTGCTGATTTTGTACGCCGGGGCGGCGGGCTTCCGGGTCCCCACCTACGGCGGCGCCATCGAGGGCTACGGCACCGAGAACTGCGGCCTCCAGGAGGGGGACCGCATCCTGGACGGCCACGCCATCCTGGTGTACAGCAACGTGTCCCTCTACCTGAGCCGGGCGGGGGACGACGTGGACTTCGTGGTAGAGCGGGATGGGGAGCGGCTGGAGCTGAACAACGTGCACATCCCCTACCAGGAGCGCACCGATGAGGAGGGCAACTACACCCGTCTGCGGGGCATCTCCATCGGCTACGACGTGGACCCGCCCACCATTGGAAATAAGCTTCTCTACGCCTGGAACACCGCCATTGACTATGTGCGGCTGGTCTGGATCAGCCTGGGGGATCTGGTCACGGGGGCGGTGGGCCTGCGGGACCTGTCCGGGCCGGTGGGCATCGTGGACACCATGTCCCAGGTGGGCAGCGCCTCCCCCACGGCGGCGGACGCGGCCTACAACCTGCTGACTTTGGCGGCCCTCATCGCCGTCAACCTGGCGGTGATGAACCTGCTGCCCATCCCGGCGCTGGACGGGGGCCGGGTGCTGTTTCTGGTGCTCAACGGTATTTTACACGCCCTGTTCCGCAAAAAGATTCCCGCCAAGTATGAGGGCTATGTCCACTTTGTGGGGCTGGCGGCCCTGCTGACCTTATCCCTGATGGTTGCTTTCAGCGACGTGGGGAAGATCATTGGCATTTGACGTTCTGAAAAGTGCTGTCAGCTTGTCGAAAAGACCTTTTCGACAAGCTGGGTTTGAACGGGAGGTTTTTCCATGACCAAGCAGATCATGGTGGGCGGGGTCCCTATCGGAGGGGGCGCCCCGGTCACCATCCAGTCCATGACCAACACCCGCACCGACGACGTGGAGGCCACCCTTCACCAGATCCGCACCCTGGCGGCGGCGGGGTGTGAGATCATCCGGGTGGCGGTGCCCGAGATATGGCCGCCGCCAAGGCGGTGGGCAAGATCAAGGAGGGCAGCCCCATCCCTGTGGTGGTGGACATCCACTTTGACTACAAGCTGGCCCTGGAGGCCATCGCCGCCGGGGCGGACAAGGTGCGCATCAACCCAGGGAACATCGGGGGAGCCGACCACGTGAAGGCGGTGGCCCAGGCCTGCGCCCAGCGGGGGGTCCCCATCCGCATCGGAGTCAACGGCGGCTCTTTGGAGAAGCCCCTGCTGGCCAAGTACGGGGGCGTCTGTCCCGAGGCTATGGTGGAGTCCGCCTTCGGCCACATCCGGCTGCTGAA
>CASFKT010000334.1 GCA_949295195.1 uncultured bacterium
GCTGCGGATCCCACACGCAACTATTGCCTGCGTTGTCTACGATCTGAACCTGTATGTAGGACAGATATGCGTATGCATCGTCCCCGCCGGGTGCAAAGATCAGTAGCGGATCACCGACTTCCGAACGGTAGAGGACCTCGATGATCTCTTCGGTATCTGTTTTCGGATCCCACTGCGTAAGATTGACGGAAACTGTCGAATTTTCATCAATCGGCACGAGACAATACAGATAGTCGTTGTTTCCGACGGTATGCTCCGCATCGATTTCGGAAATAAAGGGGTATTTCTGAAGCATCGCCTGATCCGCTTCCGCCAGCCAGTCTCCATCAGAAGTCTCTCCGGTATAGCCCAGCAAGGCCACACCGAACATAGTCTGAGGGAAATCCATTCTGTCCCGCAGCCAAATGAGAGATTGTTCCGCTTCCGCGGAAAATCCCGCCTGCGCCGGCTGTGCATCCGATCCCCCGGCCCCCGGGCGCGGCTTTTCCGTTGGCTTCTTATCGGGCTTACTAGGCGGAGTCTCTCTGTCAATGCTTATATCTGTCTCGTCTGTTCCCGCCCACATTTGCTCTATTTGCGCACAGGCACAGAGAGACAGTATCAGAACCAGTGTCAGAAGAAACGCAATCACTCGTTTTGATATCCTGTTCATAACGGCTCCTTTCAAATGACATCACTCCATACCATTGCGCAAACGGTCCGCCCCAAATGGGGTGGGAGCGATCCCCATTCTGGTTGTTATCCGATGCTGTCCGGCATGGACTCGCCCGATTCAATCAAAGGCAGATACCAGTCGTAATAGTAGTAAGGCAGATCTTCCTCGGTCACATCATCCCAGTAGGTTCCCCACGGGCGCAGGTAGATATCATAGGTATACTCATCCTCGCCGCTTTCATAGTAGCCGCTGATGTGGATCATGTCCGGGTAATCCAAAAGGCCCGGGTCAACGATCCAGTCCGCGTGTTCCAGGTCAATATCCGTGAACCGTCCGCCTTCGGACATCAGGGTGCCGAACTCGCCGGTTCCGGCTTCACTCAAACTGACGGCGGCCGATGCCATAGGCTCAGATTCCGTGTAGTCCTCGTCCCAGAGGGTGACGGTACCCACACCGTCCTCACCGATGTCGATGGTGCCGCAGATGTCCCACCAGTCGCCCTCCATGTCCTCGTAATAGCCATAGCAGCCGGTCATGATCCACCAGCCGTACCAGTCCCGGAGGCACCGGTTTCGCCGCCGGGCACACCGCCCCCGCCTCCGGTTCCCTCGCCCTTATTGCCGCCGGTAAGCTGTGCTGTGCCGCCGCTGGCAGATTCCCGGCTGACAGAGGACAGATCGATGGTGATGGAGTCGTTTTTGTCACCTTCCATCTCCTCGAAAGTTACCTCTACCTCGCCAGCGGTATCGATCAGCTCATAGGCGGTTTGGACCTCGAATGTGGCGCCGGGGGCCACATTCTGATACTGGCTGTCGTCCACGGCCTCTAAAGTTTCCTCGTTGAGATAGACTACGGCCGTCTCCAGCTCCGTATCGTTCTGCATGACTGTTTCATAAATAGCCCAGAAATAGTCGGTGGTTTCCTCACTGTTGTTGGTGAAGTCCAGCGTCAAAACCAGGGCGTCGTTTCCCTCGCGATCCTTCATGATACTTGCGCCCTTGTAGTGCAGCTCAAACTCTCCCACTGTGAGCAGATTGGGATCTTTGGTTTCATCCTCCCCCTTGCCGCAGGCCGCCAGGCTGAACAGCATCACAGCCGCGAGGAGCAGGCAAAACAGTTTCCTCCGTTTCATGTTCAACCCTCCTTAAAAACCGCTGAGCTTGAATGCCACCAGTTCCATTGCGGACTCGTCCGCCCGGTCTTCGGTCATGATCGCCAGGATACTGCCGTCGGCCAGCTTCACACCGCCGCAGAACCAGGGGTAACTGGTGCCGAACAGATCACTGTCTTCCGCCGCGCCGATATAGGTGCCGTCCTTGGTCCAGAGCACTACCTCACGCATATTGCACTACCTCACGCATATTTCCATCCAGGGCCAGATAGCCGTTTGCCGTCTCTGCGACAAAGGTGACGCTTCCCAGGCTGCCGCCATCCGAATCCGCCAGCGTCAGCTGCAGGTTGCCTGCCGTATCGTAGACAAATACCTTGTGGCCGCTTTCATCCGCGGCAGACCCGGTGACATAGATATGGTTCTCATCAATCAGCAGGTGGCTGATCAAATCAACCTCTTTGAAAACAATGGGCTCTGTTTTCACCGCGCCGCCGGAGAGGGTGATCTTCTCGCACTCCGGACCGGAGAACCAGCTGACACCCCAGGTCCCGGAGGGGTGCATGGCCACATAATCGGGCCCCTCA